>JALHUF010000072.1 GCA_022866195.1 Terriglobia bacterium | reverse complement strand
TGATCCACCAGACAGCATAACTGATGAATTTGAACCCGCGGGTCTCGTCAAACCTTTTGGCCGCTTTGATAAGGCCGATGTTGCCTTCATTGATCAGATCCTGAAAGGATAAACCGCGATGCTGGTAGCGTTTGGCGATGGAAACCACCAGACGGAGGTTTGCCTCGATCAGCTCGCGCTTGGCCGCCTCCGCCTCCATCTCTCCGCCGGCAATGGTCTGGAACGTCCGCTTGAGTTCGACCGCGGTGGCCCCGGTTCGCTCTTCGATCTGGAGCAGACGCACGCGCAGCAGCCGCAGCTCCTTTCGTTGCTCCTTGTGGCCGTTGCTTCGGCCGCTCTCCAGCCGCTTCTCAAGCTTCACCGTCTCGCGCTCCAGCGGCCTGACCTCCTCCACGCCCTGGCGGATTGCTTCGATCAACCGCTTGCGCTCCACGTGCGTGAACTCAATGGTACGGATCAACTTGGAGATCAGGATGCGTTGGCGAGCGACGGCCAAGTTGTAACGACGGAAGTCCCGGGGCCGCCGGCTGCGCGGGATGGAGTCCCGCTTGGCCTTCAGTTGCCCCAGCCGCTTGTTGAGCCGCTCGATCTCGTCTACCTGCGCGATCACCTCCTGGATGCGCTCCTCAACCTTCTCTTCGGTCAGGTCATCGTCGTTGAACGTGACGACTTCCTTGATGGACTTGCGTCCGGCCTGCAAGTCTTCCCGGAGGGCGAACATCTCCTGGACAACGATGGCCGAACGCGACAGCGCCTTCAGCACGTTGAGTTGCCCGCGCTCAATTCGCTTGGCAATCTCCACCTCGCCCTCGCGGGTGAGCAGCGGCACGGTCCCCATCTCGCGCAGGTACATGCGCACGGGGTCATTCGTCTTGTCGAGGGCTCCGGGCGTCAGGTCAAGTTCAAGCTCTTCTCCGCCTTCCTCGGCTTTGCCCTCTTCGCTCTTCTCCAGCGCGAGCTTCTCGGCTGATTTGACGCGGGGCGACTCCAGGACCTCGATGCCCGCGCTGTCAAACATGGAGAGTAGATCGTCCAGATCTTCAGCGGAATGGACGTCGGAGGGCAGGAGATCGTTGACCTCGTCGTAAAGGAGGTAACCCTTCTCCTTGCCCATAGCAATGAGCTTGTTCACCTGATCTAACTTGTCATCAAAGGCCAATGCTTGTGACCCCCCTGAACGAGAACGAGGCAAAGGGCAGACATAGAAAATGCCGAAGCAACACTCCACCGCCGCCCGGCTGTGTCGCATCCGGCATCGAAAAACTGTCGCTGCGGAAGGTCCACAATCTCCGACAGCTCCTGTAATTAGATGCGATTATACACTATCTCGTTTGTTCTCGTGCGGGGAATTTTTGCGTCCGCCTCAACTCGGCTAACTCCTTGTCCAGCTTGGCCTTAGCCTCTAACAGCCCGGCCACTCTTTTCTGGTCCTGCTCGCGCTCGGCACCCTGAATCGCCGTTTGTAGCTTCTCGCGTTGCCGCTCCAGCGTTCTAACTTGCAGTGCGCGATAACAGGCCAGCACCTGAGCCCGCTCGGGCACTTCCCCCGCCTCAAATACGCTCTCGTAAGCCAGCCGCGCGATCTCTGTTCCTGCCCGTTCTTCGATGCGGGAAATCTCGATCTTCTCGGCGCGACGACGCGTTTCCAGCAAGTGCTTGAAGACCTGCTCCGTCGCCAAGCCCTCGCAGTTCCCTTCTTCCACCAGCCTGGCCAGGAATTCATCGGCCAATTCTTCACTCTCCATGAAGGCGCGCAGCAGTTGCTTTTCCGCCGGCGTGGCCTTCACAGTTGCCATCTCCGGCCGGACCCGAACGTCCCGCCGCCCTTCCCCGGCGGCGCGCTTCAATTCCTCGCGGAGCAATCGCTCTTCCAGCCGGAGGCGCTCCGCCAAGCGGTTTGTCAGCTCCGCGCGCAGCATGGGATTGGGGATTTTGACCAGATAGGGCAGCACCGCATTGGCCGCAGCCACTTTACCTTCCGGCCGAGAGAGATCGTGCTGAGCCGCGGCGCGCTCCGTGAGGTAGTCAAGATAGGTCGGTGCGGCCGACAGCCGCTCGCGATACGCCGCGGCGCCCTGGCGGCGAATGAACGAGTCCGGATCGAGCCCTGCGGGCAGGGCCAGCACCTTGGCCTCGAACCCTTCCTCCAGCAAGAGATCCAAGGAGCGTTGGGTAGCCGCGACTCCCGCCGAGTCCGGGTCATAGTTCACCACCACCCGCCGCGAGTAACGCGAGAGCAGCCGGATCTGCCCCTCGGTGAGACTGGTGCCGCAGGTGGCGACCACGTTCTCAATGCCGGCGGAAGCCACCGCGATGCAGTCCATGTAGCCTTCGACCAGAATGGCATAGTCAAGCTTACGAATCGCGCTTCCGGCGTGGTCCAAGTAGTACAGCACGCGGCCCTTGGTGTAGATCGGCGTCTCGGACGAATTGAGGTACTTGGGTTGGTCGTCGCCCAGGGCCCGGCCGCCGAAGGCAACTACTTTGCCGGATTCATTGCAGATGGGGAAAATGATGCGCCGCCGAAAACGATCAAAGTGGCGTTTGCCTTCCGTGTCGCGCAGGACAAGCCCGCTCTTTTCCAGCACGTCGTGCTCGAAACCGGAGTCAACGAGCCAGCGTGTCAGCGCCTGGCCCTCCCCGGGCGCGTAGCCCAGCCGAGAGCGTCCCACCGCCTCGTCACTGAGGCCGCGGTCGGTGAGGTAAGCGCGCGCCGCGCGGCCCTCCGCTGTCCCTCCAAGTTGTGAGGCGAAAAACTTGCCCGCCGCCTCGTGAATCTTGTAGAGCGCCGCGCGCTGGCGCGCGTTGGCATCGGCGGCTTCGTCGCGGAACGTTTCGCGGAGAACCACCCCGACCTTCTCCGCCACGCGCCGCAGCGCCTCGGGAAAGGCGAGGTTCTCAATGAGCATCACGAATTTGAAAACGTCGCCGCCGACGCCGCAGCCGAAACAATGGAAAATCTGCTTCGTAGGGTGTACGGCAAAGGAAGGAGTCTTTTCCTGGTGAAAAGGGCACAGGCCCATGAAGTTGGCGCCTGCCTTGCGCAGCTTGACGTAGTCGCCAACCACCTTGACGATGTCCGCCGCCGCCCGAACTTCATCCACCTGGGTCATGGGAAATCAGTCGAAAGTTGAAAGTCGACAGTTGAAAGTCAAGGCTCGCTGAGCTTCGCCCCTAATCCCCGATCCCTAACCCCCAGCCCCTGCTCTTCAAGGCAGCAGGATGATGTTCGACGCGGGCTTGGCAAACTCTTCCGACTTGAACTGCGTGCGCAGGAAATCCAGGTAAGCGCGGCTCTTGGCCCGGCCATTCGTCCGCGTGGCACCCAGTTGGGCCAGGAAAACCACGGCGTCGCGGATTTCCCCGTCCCGGATACTCACCAGACCGGCCTGCTGGGCTTCGGCCTTCTTGTAGTCTTCCGCCGCGGCCTTGAGTCCCTGGTAAAGTTCGCGCTGAAACCGGTAATCCGGGAGCTGCTCGTAATAGAGACCGCTGGAAAGCGTCCGATACGTTTCCGCTAAGGCTTGGAGCGCCACGAGCACGTCAGCGTCCACCAACTGGCGATTGTCCCGCGCATAGAGACAAACGGCGTAGGAAAGTGCCAGCAGCAACTTTTCGTGCCCCGCTAGGAAGGAGGCCGGTATCTTCGTGTCAGCGAAAGGAACCTTGGACCAGTCAATTTCCCGCCGCTCGAGATCGTAGGCACGGCTGGCTACCAGATAAGAGCAATCCGAGGGGCAATCGATGCTTACTTCGCGTTCGGTACCGCAGCAGACGGCGCAGATCGTCTCCGCCTTGGCAGGGCAAAAACGCTTGGGTTTGCGTTTCTGGCAAATCGGGCAGGCCAAAGAACTATCCTCTCGTGGGCCGCAGTAACCCGCCACACCCCACCGGGCATCCGCAGAGACCGACGCAGCATTATGCCACACTTCTACGGAGGGTAGTTGTCCCGGTTCCGTCCTCCTCCGCGGATTTCAGTTCAGGGGAACGGGACGACTTCCTTTTCGCCTGTCGCCGAAAGGAATTTCTCACCCCAGGCCGTGGATGCTGGGTCGCCAGGCGGGACTGAGACGCCTGCCCGCCCCGCCCAGGGAGGGCCGAAACCGCCTCCACAATCCGAAGGGGCAACGTGCGGCCGCCCTTGCGGGCTAATTGACCTTACCGCGCAGTGCCGCGCCGGGGCTGCCCGTGTTGGCGGCGTTCAGCGTCGTGAGGAAGGCATCAACCAGTGTCCCATCGAAGTGCGAACCGCGGCACCGCCGAAGTTCCTGAATCGCGTCCGGGAGGGAGCCGGCTTTCTTGTAGGTGCGTGGGGAAATCATTGTGTCAAAGCAATCCGCGATGGAAAGGATGCGCGCCCCGAGGGGGATTTCGTCGCCCTTCAACCCGTCCGGGTAGCCCTGCCCATCGAAGCGCTCGTGGTGGTGCCGCACGAGCTGACGGATGTGCTCGATGGCCCTGGCCTTGAGGGGCGCCAGAATATTGTCCCCCAGCGCGGCGTGGGTTTTCATGACTTCGTATTCCTCGGGAGTCAAGCGCGCGGGCTTATTCAGCAGACTCTCCGGAATCCCGATCTTCCCGATGTCGTGCAGGATTCCCCCCAGACGAATCTCCTCCAACTCTGGGCTCGACAAACCGATTTGCTGCCCAATTTGTGCCGCCAGGTTCGACACGGTCTGCGAGTGGCCCTTGGTGTAGTGGTCCTTAGCATCGATGGCGAAAGCCAAAGCCGTCACGGTGTCCATGAGCGGCACGTTCTGACCTTCGGGGTTCTGCGTGGCCGCCTCGAAGCGCGCCAGATACTGATTGAACGCCTCCGGGCCGGTGGAGAACATGCGCTTCACGGCGACGCCCAGATAAGCCTGAAGTAACTGTTGCTCCCATTCAGGGTTCGCCGACTGGGAAGGCGTGGAGGCCACGCGGACCCGGTTCCCTCTCTCGTGTTTGGCGAGGTACATGCCGGAATCAGCCACGCGCAGGATCTCATCCGGTGCCGCCCCGTGCAGAGGAAACGTGGCGATACCCAGGCTGGCTGTGACGCCGCGGCTGGCCAGATACGGGTCCGCCGAAAAACTCGTGCAGAGACGCTCCGCGAGAATCTGGGCTTGTTCCACGCCCGCCTCGGGCATCAGGATGGCAAACTCGTCGCCGCCGTAACGTGCTACAACGTTCGATTGCCGGCAGCGCGCCTCAAGAATCCGCGCTACAGCGATCAGCACCTTGTCGCCTTCCAAGTGGCCGAACCGGTCGTTGACCTGCTTGAAGCCATCCAGGTCCATCATAATCAG
>JALHUF010000671.1 GCA_022866195.1 Terriglobia bacterium | reverse complement strand
GGACACCCGCTTCCGACGCCGATACTTCGGCCAGTTGCGTCTTCAATGCGGCCTGCTGCGCGTCGACGTCAGCCTCCTGCTGGACGGATTCGGTCTTTAGCAGGAGCTGGCCCGTCTTTACCGCATCGCCTTCCTTGATATGGATTTCCGTGATCCTCCCAAATGTCTGGGCGTTCACGTTGGCGAACTTGGCGCTCGGGGGTCGGATCTGGCCCGACGCACTCACGATGGAGGACAGCTCCTGCTTCGCCACTTTGCCGGTCTGCACCGTCACCACGCCACGCTTGCTCCAGGCGATGCCGCCCAGAACCAAGCTGATGAGCACGACCGCACCCACGCTTAAAAGCAGTGCTTTCTTCCAGCGTTTCATGCCGGTCCGCTTCCGGGCAGGGAGCGCCTTCCGGGCCTCAAGTTCCTCCATCTCTGCTTCGATCTTCCCCAGTCCCAACTCGGTAGTCTGACCCATTACGCTTTGCTCCTCTTCGCTCCCAGTCACGGGTTCCGGCTGGGGCCAGGCATTTCGCGACGACGGTTCCGTCACGCCCTCACACCCCAGGCGTTGGAACCGCCTGCGGGCGTTCCGCCGCGCCTTAACAAGGTTCTACCTGTAAGTTATACGTTTCCCAGCTCCAAAAAGTTTCTGGCCGCGCCCGGCCCGGGGGAGCCTGCCAATAGAGCTTTGGACATCGCTACCAGTCCTGTTCCCCTAATTGCAGAGCCAGCCGCGAGAGATCGCGCAAGGGTTGCCACAGCTCGAATTCGCAGCTTTCCCTAAACATCTTATTTTACCCTTTCCAGGCGCGATGCGAAACTGGATTCGAGACCTCAGCGCAGCGGGCGACAGTGCGGCTGGTCACCCTCTTGATCCACCGGAACAGTGGAGCTTCCGGCTGGGCCGCCGCGCTAGCGGTCTGCGTCTGGCTCGAGGGGGAGTGTGCCCCTTCGATTCGACGCGCCCGCTGGCCGAACGGACAGCCTTGCCTGCCCGGGGCAAGGCCACCCTTTGCCGCCCCCGCGCATCCCATTAGCGTGTTGCGGGTTGGAGTGTGGAGCTCCATCTTGGGACGAAGACACTTGACTTCTCACACCTCGAAACCTAGAATTTGGTATCCTCAGCAGGAGATGCCAGGTCAGGATGACTGGCGCGGGGAACAGTCTATGTATGAATGGGGTCAACGCTACCGCGCGATGGCTTTGTTGGCGGTTGCTGCGGTTCTCGGGAGCTTGATCGCGACCTCTCTCCACGCCTCGCCCCCCAAGGAAAAGGTCAGCAAGCAAGAGCGGCGCCGGCAGAAGGCCATCCAGAAGGAAATGGAGAGCCCCTATAAGAAGTGGCTTTCGGACGAGGTTCCTTACATCATCGCCGATGAGGAACGCGCGGCCTTCAAGAAACTGAGCACTGACGACGAGCGCGAGCAATTCATCGAGCAGTTCTGGGAACGGCGGAACCCGAACCCGGGCAGCCCCGAAAACGAATTCAAAGAAGAATACTATCGCCGGATCGCGTACGCCAACGAGCATTACGCCTCGGGCATCCCGGGCTGGAAGGCGGACCGCGGGCGCATTTACATCATGTATGGGCCGGCGGACGAAATCGAAGATCATTCGATGGGCGGCTCCTACCTCCGCCCCCCCGAGGAAGGGGGCGGTCAGACCTCTACCTACCCCTTCGAGCAGTGGCGGTATCGCTACATCGAGGGCATCGGGAGCAACATAATCCTGGAATTTGTCGACCCCACGATGACCGGCGAGTTCCACCTGACTATGGATCCAGGTGAAAAGGACGCGCTGCTGCACGTCCCCAACGCCGGTCTGACGCAGATGGAGGCTATGGGGATGGCGTCGAAGCGCGACCGCTTCACGCGCACCGACGGCATGACCATCGGGACACCCCTGGGCGGGGAGTCGGCGAGCATGAACGAGTTTTCCCGCTTGGACCTTTATGCCAAGATCTTCAAACCCCCTTCCGTCAAGTTCAAGGATTTGAGAGCGGTGGTGACCTCCCGCCTCACAGCGCAGCTTCTCCCCTTTGATGTGCGGACGGACTTCATGCGCGTGACGGAGGAAAGCGTATTGACTCCCGTCACCATCCAGGCTGCCAACCGCGATCTGCAGTTCGAGAACAAAGAAGGGGTGATGCACGCCGTCCTGGATATCTTCGGGCAGATCACCAGCCTGGGGGGCAGGATAGTCAGCACGTTTGAGGATGCTGTCGTCCTGGACGTGCCGGAGAATGACTTCCAGCGCTACGTGGACCGCAAGTCGGTCTACCAGAAAGTGGTGCCGCTCCGCCCCGGCCGTTACAAGCTCACCGTGGTGCTCAAGGACGACCTCAGTGGTCACATGGGCTCCCTCGAGTTGGGAATCCAGGTGCCCCGCTTCGTCGAGGAGCAACTGGCCAGCAGTTCGCTGATTCTGGCCGATCTCATTCAACCCCTGCCCACCGCCCAAGTGGGGTCGGGGCCGTTCGTCATCGGGGGCACCAAGGTCCGGCCCAGCGTCAATCAGCAGTTTACACGCGACCAGAACCTGGGCATCTATATGCAGGTTTACAACTTGGCCGTCGACCCCCAGACGCATCGGCCGTCCGCAGATATTCAGTACGAGATCATCAAGGACGGGAAGCCGGTCTTGAGCCAGACAGAACAGGCGGCCAAGCTGGCGAACGCCTCTCAGCAGGTTACCTTGCAGAAAACCATGCCGCTGAAGGCGCTGCAGCCAGGCAAATACTCGGTGCAGATCAAGGTGACCGACAACATTAAGACACAAAGCGTTTCACGATCGGCGAGTTTTGAGTTACGCTAGGGGGCGTCGTGCCCTGCCTGTTGGAGTAGGCGGGGATTTGCTCCCAGAGTTATGGCGGAGGCCATGAAAGAGTCGCAGCCCCGACAACGGGTACTCGCAGCCCTGCTCATGGGCAGCTTGGTTCTGCCCTGCCTGGCTGCCGCCCGGGCCAAAGGGGCGGACTTCGGACGCATTACAGGGACCGTTACGGACCAGCAGGGAAATCGCCTGATGGGGGCAACGGTTCTGCTTGTCGGCCCGCTGCTGGTGGGGCTGCGGCCTGTACAGAGCGCGGCGGAGCGTCTGATTACCGACGCCCACGGCAGGTTCGCGGTGGAGCGCCTTGTCCCCGGCTGGTATTCCTTGCAGGTCACCTTCCCCAGCCGGCTGCCTGCCCTCCGCAACAGGGTTCGCGTGGTGGCGGGGCAAAGCTTGCAGCAGGACTTCGTCCTCAGCGACATCTTCGCGCCGCTGCACTTGAGAGTTCCGGCGGGCGATGTCTCGAGCTGGGGCGAGGACTGGAAATGGGTACTGCGGACTTCCTCCGCCGTCCGGCCCGTTCTTCGGTATCAGCAGGCGCGGTCCGCAGCGCGATCCGGGACAGCGAAGGCCGCCCTTGCGCCCAGCGAGCGGCTGGTTGGGATGATCCCCGGTGCGCCGCGTCGCCGGGCCTTGGCGGGCGATCCCGGTTTAGGAACTGTCTTGGCGTATCTGCGGCCCTTGTCTGAGGACGCTGACCTGCTGGTGGCCGGTTCGATGGGTGCGAATGGGATTCAGGCTTCCTCCCTGGCGACGGTCTTCCGCAGAGATCTGTTGAAGGGTGATCCCCAGGAGCTGGCGGTGGTCGTGCACCAGTTGAGCATCGCCGAGGGATTACCGCTCCCGCCGGGGGAGGGTCGCGATAGCCTAAGCCACGCGCAAGCGTTGATGGTCAGCTATGCGCAGACGCGCCGCCTTTCTGATTCCGTGCTCCTGACGGCAGGCATGGAGGTGGATTATCTCAATGCCGCCGGGGATGTTGTCTTGACCCGACCCAGCGCCAGGCTGGAGTACCGAGTTACTCCCTCGAACGTTTTCGCCGTTCGCTATGGAGCGGTGAACCTAGGCGGGGAGGGATCGCTACTGGAGCGGGTCAGCG
>JALHUF010000670.1 GCA_022866195.1 Terriglobia bacterium | reverse complement strand
CGGTGAGGTCGTACAGGCCGCTCGCGTAGCGGAGCAGCCCCAAGGTGTTGCGGCCAATAAAGGCCAGGACGCCTGTCATGACTTGTGTTGAGTAGCCCGCACTGTCGGCTTTTTAGAGCCCGCCGAAGGGTTCCGTGGAGGAAATCTTTTCCAGGGCTTCCGGCTCATCGTTGAAAATGGCAAAGACTTTGTGCAGGCGCGCCAGTTCCAGCACCGAACGCGCATTGCCTTTCAGGCCGAAAAGGCCGAAACGCGTCTTGGTCTGCCGGGAAAGCTGCAACCCCTCGACTAAAGTCGCGATCCCGGAGCTGTCGATGTAGCCGACCTCAGCCATGTTGACCAGTACCGCGGGACTCCCCGCGTGCATCTCCTTCATCAGCGTCTCCCGCAAGTGCGGCGAAGAATACAGGTCCACGTCCCCGCTGCAGTCGAGGATAGTGACGTCGTTCGCCTTTCTAATCTGGACTTTCATCGCTCGCGGAAACCTTTCGCGCAAAGTACTTGACCAGTTTCAAGCGATTTCCCGCGGGGAAATTCTCCTCGTACGAGCACTCGTCCACAAAAGACTTGATGAAAAAAGTCCCCAGCCCGCCGGGGCGAACGTCTTCCAAGGGCCGGGGTTGAACTTCCCCAGGCTCAACCTTGGGTCCGGAATCTTCGAGGACAAATTCCATCCGATCGGGATAAGTCCAAATCTCCAGCGCCAGCCTGGCATCATGGCGATTCCCGTAAGTGTGCCGGATCACGTTGCTGGCCGCCTCGTCGATAGCCATGGCCAGGCCCTCGGCGTCCGACTCCTCAAAGCCGGCCTCCTGGGCACGGTATCTTACCACACCCCGCAGCACATGCAGCAGCCGGGGGTCACTGCTGGTCACAATCTTCGTGACTTCCACACCGCCCACCGCTTTGCCTCCCCAGGCCCCTCCGTCCGCTGCCCGGGAGGGCCACTGCAACGCGGGATAAGGAGACCGCGCCTCCTAACTCCTGGCCCAGGCGCAGAATCTCACCAGGTCGCTCTCATCCCTGATCCTGCGTCTTGTAGTCGCACGCTTCCCGGCAATCGACACAGTAATACTGGCCATCTTCCGTGAGGCGAAGCCCGAAGTCCGAGTGGCACAGAGCGCAATACTTGTGGCAGGTGCAGCGCTCTTCGGGTTGATCGCACACGATGCAATGAAATTGCTTCCAGACCATCAGGTCACCGCCTCGCCTTCCTGTTTCGTAAGGCGCTCTCCGGTTTCCGGTGCATTCTCTGGCATCTATGAAACAAAATCAACTCTGTGACAGCCGCCTTCATCGCTCAGAACCGGCGCCTGCCGTCCTCACTTTGTTCGCGCCGCGGACAAGGCTTGCAGGTCCTTCACCAGGACCGAAAACGGCCCGGAAAGCGCTTGGTCACGGCGAACACTCGCAAACTGACCCCGCACCTGGCAGACCAGTTTCACGGTCGTTGGCATTCGCTGTGTCGCACGTCGGGGACGGACGCTTCTCCACCTCTGAAGGAAATATAGCACAGTCAACCGCCTGGACTCGTTACCTTGACCCTTTCGCGCTCGCTGTGTTAGCTTGGCAATTCTTGTTTGAAGCGTCTTTCCTATCTGAGAGGGAGCGTTTGGCCACGTCAGAAGGGGTCGAGCTGAAGCGAACAGCTTTGAACGCCGCGCATAGAGCGGCCGGTGCCCGCTTGGTGGAATTCGGCGGCTGGGAGATGCCGGTCGAATACAGCGGCATCATGCAGGAGCACCTGGCAGTCCGCACGCGGGCGGGCCTTTTTGACGTCAGCCACATGGGCGAGCTCGAGGTCCAGGGCCCGGAAGCGCTGGCGCTGCTCCAGTGGGTGACTTCCAACGACGTCTCGCGGCTCAAGGACTTTCAGGCTCAGTATTCCGCCCTGATGTACCCGCCGGGCAGCGCGGTGGACGACTGCATCGTGCACCGCATGGCCGCAGACCACTACTTCCTCTGCGTCAATGCGGCGAACACCGACAAGGACTTCGCTTGGATCGTCCAGCAGAACACCTTTGAGGCCGAGGTACGCAACGTCTCCTCCGCATACACCCAGCTTGCCCTGCAAGGGCCGCAGGCGGCGGAGATTCTGGCTCGCGTCACTGACGCCGGCCTCTCTGCCCTCCGCTATTACTGGTTCTGTCGCGCCAAGTGTTGCGGCGTGGAGGGACTTCTGGCCCGGACCGGCTACACGGGCGAAGACGGTTTCGAATTCTATTTTGCGCCGGCAGAGTCCGAACGGGTTTGGAACGAATTGCTCGAGGCTGGCAAACCCAAGGGGTTGATCCCAGCAGGGCTCGGCGCGCGCAACACGCTTCGGCTGGAGGCCGCTTATCCGCTCTACGGCCACGAACTGGACGAAGAAACCAGCCTGCTGGAAGCCAACCTGGGTTGGATCTGCAAGCTGGACAATGGTGAATTCATCGGCCGAGGCCCGCTCGTCGAGCAGCGCCAGCAGGGAACACGGAAGAAGTTGGTGGGATTTGAAATGACCGCGCGCGGCATCGCCCGCGACGGCTACAGCGTCCTGGTGGACGGCAAGGCGGTAGGCCGCGTCACTAGCGGTTCCTACGCGCCCTATCTCAAGAAGAGTATCGGGTTGGCTTACGTGCCGCCCGAACACGCCGAGGTGGGAAGGGAGATTCAGATCGAAATCCGCGGCAAGGCGGTGCCGGCACGGCTGGTGCTCCTGCCCTTCTACAAGCGTTCTAAGTAGAGATGCCCGGCGGGGCATCTCCTCGGGGTCGGAACTTGAGTGCCAAAGGGGAGTGACATCTTTCATGTATCCTCAAGAGTTTCTCTACACCAAAGAACACGAATGGATCCGCGTGGACGAGTCCATTGGTACCATCGGCATCACGGAATACGCCCAGAAGGAATTGGGCGACGTCGTTTTCGTCGAACTGCCAAAGGTCGGCGACCATGTCACGGCCGGTGAATCCTTCGGGACGGTGGAATCCGTGAAGGCGGTCTCCGAGATCTATTCCCCCGTCAACGGCGAGGTCACGGCCGCCAACCCCAAGGTCCAGGCCAATCCCGAGATGCTCAACGCCGATCCGCACGGTGAGGCGTGGCTGATCCGCGTGCGGCTCTCCGACCGCCGCGAGATCGAAAGCCTCATGAGTGCCGACGAGTACGAGGCGTACATCCGCCAGGAAAAAGCCCACTGATGCGTTACCTCCCCAATTCGCCCGCCGAGCGCGCCGCCATGCTCGAGGCCACGGGCCACCAAGCGATTGAAGAACTCTTTGCTCAAATCCCTGAGGAACTCAGACTCCGGGGCCGCTTGAATCTTCCCGGACCACTCTCGGAGCCGGAGATCCTGGCATTCTTCCGCCAGGCAGCCAGCGAGAGTAGCCGCGAATACGTCTCGTTGCTCGGCGCCGGCGCCTATGCGCATTACCGGCCGGTGAGTATTGACGCGCTGCTATCGCGCGGCGAGTTCTTCACCGCCTACACGCCCTACCAAGCCGAGATTGCGCAAGGGACCTTGCAGGCGATGTTCGAGTTCCAGACGCTGATGACGCAACTGACGGGCCAGGAGGTTGCCAACGCCTCCCTCTACGACGGCTCGACGGCGGCCACGGAGGCGGTGCTGATGGCGCTGCGTATTACGCGCCGGGAACGGGTGGTGGTGGCTCGGACGCTTCATCCCGAATACCGCGAAGTCCTTAGGACTTACGTTCGCCATCAGGGCGTGGAGGTCAAGGAGATCGGATATGCCGCCTCAGGCCGGGTGAATCTCGACCAGCTCCAGGCAGCACTGGAGCGCGAGACGGCGGCGGTCGTGATTCAGTCGCCGAATTTCTTCGGAACCCTCGAGGACGCCGCTCCAATCGCCGAGATCGCTCACCGGAGCAACTCGCTGCTGATTGTCGCCATTACGGAACCGCTTTCGCTCGGCATCGTTCGGCCGCCGGCGGAGGCGGACATCGTCTGTGGCGAAGCCCAATCCTTCGGTGTTCCGGTAGCCTTCGGCGGCCCCTACCTCGGCTTCTTGGCCACGCGCGAGAAGTTCCTGCGGCAGATGCCGGGCCGGCTGGTCGGCCAGACGCGAGATAGCAAGGGTCGGCGGGGATTCGTGCTGACTCTGGCCACGCGCGAGCAACACATCCGCCGCGAGAAGGCAACCTCCAACATCTGCACCAACCAATCACTCTGCGCGTTGGCCGCGACCATTTACCTCAGCCTGCTGGGGAAAAGAGGTTTGAAGGCGCTGGCTGAGCATAACCTGGCCAAGGCGCACTACGCCGCGCAGCAACTGTGCACGGTCCCGGGCATGGCCACACCCTTTGGCGCTCCCTATTTCAACGAGTTTGTGGTCCAAGTCCCCGCCGAGGGGGAGGAATTGCTGGCCGCACTGCGCGCGGAGAAGGTGATTGGCGGATTGAATCTGCGGAAGTTCTATCCCGAGTTGGCAAATCACCTCTTGGTGTGCGTCACCGAGACCGTGAGCAAGGCGGCAATTGATCGCACAGCGGAAGTATGTCGTCGTTACTATAGCGGCGGTCTACCTTTCCCGGCTTGCCGTGGATGACCGCCGCCGGCATTCGGCGCTGCCCGGCGAGCCGGGGCAGGCGCCAAGCGTCGCCAAAGACATGGAAAACCGCATTCGCCAGGCGCGACCGCACGTCACGCGCAACGAGGATTTGATCTTCGAGGTGAGTTCTCCGGGGAAATCCGGCGTCGAACTCCCTCCCCTGGACGTGCCTACCGTCTGCGCCGAAGAGCTACTGGGCAAGGGGCTTCACCGCGCGGATGTGGAAGGTTTCCCCGAAGTATCCGAGTTGGAAGTTATCCGCCACTTCACGCGGCTCTCCACGTGGAATTACGGGGTGGACACGGGTCTCTATCCTCTGGGTTCGTGCACCATGAAGTACAACCCGCGGATCAACGAGGTGGTGGCAAGCCTGGAGGGCCTGGCGACAGATCATCCCTACACCCCGGAGTCACTGACGCAAGGCTGCCTGAGAATCCTGCACGAGGCTGCACGGTGCCTGGCGGAAATCACCGGCATGGACGCCGTCTCGCTGCAGCCGGCGGCCGGCGCGCAGGGTGAGCTCACCGGCATTCTTCTCATCCGCGCTTGCCTGGCCGATCGCGGCAACCCGCGCAAGCATATCCTTGTGCCTGACTCAGCCCACGGCACTAACCCCGCCAGCGCCACCATCTCAGGCTATGAAGTGAGAAACATCAAGTCCAACGCGCGCGGCTGCGTTGACCTGGCCGAACTCGACCGCGCGCTGACCGAAGACGTCGCGGGGTTAATGCTGACGAATCCCAATACGCTGGGCATCTTCGAGACCCAGATCCGGGAGATCTCGAGCCTGGTTCACGCCAGGGGCGGGCTGGTTTACATGGACGGGGCGAACATGAACGCTCTTGTGGGTGTCGCTCGCCCGGCGGACTTTGGCGTGGATGTCCTGCATCTGAACCTCCACAAGACCTTTTCCACACCTCATGGCGGCGGGGGCCCCGGCTCCGGCCCGGTTGCCGTCAAGCGCGGCCTCGAACCCTATCTGCCGGTACCGACCATCGAACAGTCCACTGACGGAAGCTACCGCCTGGACTACGACCGGCCGAAGAGTATCGGTCGCGTGCGGGCGTTCTATGGCAACTTCGGGGTGGTTGTCCGCGCTCTAGCCTACATCCTCGCCAATGGCCCGGAAGGCCTGCGGCAGACCACCGAAGACGCCGTGCTCAACGCCAACTACGTGATGAGCCGCTTGCAGGATGTTTACGAGTTGCCCTACGATCAGGCTTGCATGCACGAATGCGTCTTTTCCGACCGCCGGCAGGCCGCGCGCGGCGTGCGCACCATGGATATCGCCAAGCGCCTGATTGACTACGGGTTCCATCCTTACACCACCGCGTTCCCGCTCATCGTCTCGGGCGCGCTGATGATCGAGCCCACCGAGAGCGCCAGCCAAGCGGAGCTGGACAACTTCATCGAGGCGATGCGCTCCATTGCGGCGGAGATCGAAGAAGACCCGCCGTTTGTCCTCAAAGCCCCGCACACGACGCGCATCTCCCGCCTCGACGAGGCGACCGCGGCGCGCAAGCCCCTCCTGCGCTGGAAGCCGGAATAGGTCACCACCAGGGCACCAGAGCACAATGGATGAACTGTCCAGGAAAAACTCCCCGGTGGCTTTGGGTCTTGGTGGTATAAGGACTTGTGGTTGAGCCCCAAGGGTAGCCAGGAGGTAGCTTACGAGCACCCGCCGAAGAGACTTCCTCAAATATTCCGCCACGATACTGACAATGGGAGCTGGGTTGGCTATGAGCAAATCATCGAGCACGGACGCGTCGCGAGAGGAATTCAGGGCCTACCAGGAGAAGCGCCGCAAGGAACTCTGGAGCCTGCTGGGCGACTTGCCCTGGCAACACAAGCCCGCTCCGGCCAAGGTCGTCAAGACTGAGAAGCACGACGGCTACACGCTCGAGCGCCTCGTGCTGGACCTGAATGGCGCAGAGCCTGTGCCAGCGTTACTCCTGATTCCTGATCGGCGGCAGAAGCCCGCCCCAGGCCTGCTGTTCATCCACTGGCACGGTGGCATGCACGACCTGGGGAAAGAGCAACTGCTCATCGGCGATGAAGCCCAGCCAGCCTATGCGCCGGTGTGTGCGGAGAAGGGCCTAGTCACCCTGGCCATCGATAGCTGGTGCTTTGGCGAGCGCAAGCACGTGGCCAACGGGCACACGGGGGAAGAAGACGCCTTCAAGCTGATGCTCTGGAAGGGCCAGGTTCTCTGGGGCATGATGATGTTCGACGAAGTGCGCGCGCTCGATTACCTGGCCAGCCGGCCCGAAGTCGATCCCCCGCGCCTGGGTGCCTTGGGCATGTCCATGGGCTCCACCAAGGCCTGGTGGTTGGCGGCGCTGAACCCACGCGTCCGCCTCTGTCTGGATGTCTGCTGCCTCACGGACTTCGCAGAGTTGATCCGGAACCACAACCTGAAAGGCCACGGTATCTACTACTACGTTCCTAGCCTACTAAACCATTTCTCGACAGCGCAGATCAATGAATTGATTGTCCCCCGCCCGCGCCTGAGCGTGAACGGACGCCGGGACGACCTGACGCCGCCCGCGGGGGTGGAGAAAGTCCGCGATTACCTGTTGCCTCTCTACCGCCAGTACGGACGGGAGGAAGACTGCCGCATCGAATTGTTCGATTGCGGCCACGTTGAGCTGCCAGAGATGCGCCAGCTCATCCTGGCGTGGATGGACGGATACTTAGTCAAACTCCCAGGGAAAGCCTGACCCATCCGCCCACTTCCTCGGCCCAAGCCGCCCGAGGGGGCGGAAAGAGATCGCCGCCCGCCTCCCCCACATTTAGCGCTACCCCGCGCCAACCCCCCAGAATCTTGTGGTTTTTGCTTTACAGAGGCCTTTTTTCGTGCTAGGTTTGTCTCGACGTAACGGGGATTCTCGCGTCAGCCATTCCTTTTTGCGCCAGATTGGATGACCGGGTCGAAACCTGGGGGGCTCGCAAGATAACGTCGTTCTCCGCTCTCGCGGGGAGACGCAAAGTCCCCGGCAGGTGGGTGGGGCCTCGCCGGTAGCCCGGTTGGAGATTTGGTGCTCATTTCTCTCTCGCTAGTGCTTTGCGCCAAGCAGGTCCTGGCAGACCGCTGGGGAGGGGTGTGAATTGTACAAACTAAAAAGGGTGGAATTGCTCGGCTTCAAATCCTTCGCCGATCGCACACGCCTGGCCTTTGCCGACGGCATTGCGGCGATTGTAGGACCGAACGGCTGCGGCAAATCGAACCTGGCGGACGCCATCAGTTGGGTCCTGGGCGAACAAAGTGCACGGTCGCTACGGGGCGAGCGCATGGCTGACGTCATTTTTAACGGCACGAGCGCGCGCCCGGCCACCAGCAGGGCGGAAGTAAGCCTGACGCTCATCGACCCCGAGTTCCTGCAAGCCGATGGTGGAGCGATTGAAGAAAGCCCGCAGGAAAACCTCTTTCCCGAATCGGCGGCGTCGCTGGTCCAGGCAGAGGCGGAAACCGGAGGGTCCAACGGAGATACAACCGTTGAGGCGTCACGCCCGCAGGCAATTCAGCACCGCGCAGGCGAGATCATCGTCACCCGGCGCCTGTTCCGTTCCGGGGAGAGCGAGTACTTCATCAATGGCGAACTCTGCCGCCTGCGCGACATCCAGGACTTATTCATGGGGACAGGCCTGGGACCGGAGTCCTACGCCATCATCGAGCAAGGCCGCATTGGCCAGATTCTCAGCTCCAGGCCTTCCGACCGCCGCTTGATTATCGAGGAGGCCGCGGGAGTTTCGAAATATAAGACCCGCAAGCGCCTGGCCGAGGCGAGACTGGAAACCTCACGGCAAAATCTTGCCCGCATTACCGACATCCTGGAAGAAGTCACCAAGCAGGTGAATTCGCTCAAGCGTCAAGCCTCGAAGGCTCGCCGCTATCGCGAACTGAACGACGAGTTGCGCGGTCGCCTGAAGGTGACGCTGACGTCCCGGCTGATGGCGCTCGAAGCTGAATGCCAGCGGCTCCGGGAGGTTTCAGCCGCGCTCCTCAATTCCTGTTCTGAAGCGAGCCAGCGGCTGGAAGAGATTGACCGCGAGCAGAAAGCCGCAGCCATCCGCCATGAGGAATTGGAAAGCCGTTTGACCGAACTGCGGGAGACGGTGGCTCAGGGTGAGCTGGAACGCGAACGCCTGAACTCGCGGATCGCGCAGGTGCAACAGCAGACGGCCGCGCTTGAGGCCCGGAGCGTGGAGGCAACGGCGGAGACGCAGGAACTTCAGGCCCAGCTCGCCGCCCTCGCCCTCGAAGCTGCGGACCGCGCCCTCCAGGCGGAAAGGCTCCGGCAAGACTGGGCCACGGCACAGGAAACGGTTCAGCAACTGCTGGCGCGTCAGGACGAGGTGGGGACGGAACTCGCCCAGGGCGAGGCTCAGGTCGAAGCCTGCCGCCAGGCGTTGCTCGAGGCGGTAAGCCAGCTGGCAGACCTGCGCAACCAGCTTGTCCAAGCGGAAGAGATGGGGTTGGCGCTCGATCGCCAGGCGGCACGTGCGGCGACGGAGCGGGCCGCCGCGGAACAGGAATACCAGCACCTGACCGCCGCGCGGGAGGCTTTCGGATGGGAACAACAGCGAGACCAGAGCGCGCTGGCAGATCTCGCCCAGTCGCTGGCCCAAACCGCCGCAGCCCTGGAGCGGGCGCGCGCGGAGCAGGTCACTCGCCGGTCCGAACTGGAAAGCCTGCGCCAGGATTTTTCGGCGGCGCTGGCGCGCAAGCAGACCCTGGAGGAATCTCTGGCGCGGCACGCTTACTCCACAGAAAGTGTGCGCCGGCTGCTTGCCGGCAATGGTTCGGGGAATGGCCACGATTTTCACCCCCTGGGCGTGCTGGCCGATTTCGTCGAAGTCGCTCCCGGCTATGAAGAGGTGGTGGAGGAATTTCTCCAGACGGAATTGGACTGCGTGGTGGTTGAGCACCACGAGGAAGCGCGCTCGGGAATCTCGTTGCTCCGGAGCGAAGGGACGGGACGCTCAACCTTCTTTGTGACCCGCTTCTCTGCCAACGGTCACGCGAACGGTCGCGATGACCAGGAAATTCGCAACGCCCGCGGCGTGCTGACCGCCGTCCAAGATCTGGTGCGCTTTGAGTCGCGCCTGGGCTTGAATGGGGACATCGCCCTGCTCTCCTTGGCGAACGCTTACGTGGTGGAGGACGCCGCGGCTGCCGAGCGCCTGGCGGGAACTTATCCGGATTGTCATTTCCTGACGACCAGTGGCGAACACTACCATCACCGGCTGGTGGCGGGCGGCAAGGGTAAGAGCGCGGGGCCGCTGGCGCTGCGCCGGGATTTCCGCACCCTGGAACGTCGCACAGCGGAGCTGAAATCAAGCGTCCAGAAAGCCGAGGCTGCGCTCGAGGAAGCCACCGCGCGCGCCACACAACTGGAAGAAGATTCGCGCTGCCTGAGCGGCAGCAAACTCGAGGCCGAAAAGAAAGCGGTGCTCGCCAACGAGAAACTGCGGCAAACGCGTGAGGCCTTTGACCGGGCCACGGAGCGGCTCGGCGTTCTGCGCGACGAGGCCGCCAGTCTCGAAGGGGAACAGCAGGCGGTCCAAACGCGCCAGGCGGAGCTGCGCACCCAGCTCGGGGATGCCGCCACGGAGCGCTTCCAGCGCGAGGAGGAGGTCGCCCGGGCCGCCAGCGGGGTCCGCGAACTCCGTTCTCAGCTCGATAAGCTCACCCAAGACCTGGTCGAGGCTCAAGCGCGTGCCAGCGCCCTGGAAGAGCGCACCCGTGCCTTGGAGTCCGAACGGGCGCGGCTGCACGCGCGGGACGAGGAGATCCAGGCGCGGCTGGCACGGCTCGCGGAGCAGTGCCAGAACTGGGGCGAAGAACTAAGGCAGTTAGCGCAGGAGACGGAACAGAACAAGATGTGGGTCAGCGAGCTGGAAAGCGAACAACTGGCCACCCGCACCCAACAGCGCCTGCTGGAAGAGGAATCTCATGCCGCGCGGGCCCGCCGCGATGAACTTAGCCCGTGGCTTGATGCCGCGCGTGCCGAACTCGACGCGCGCCGCGAAAAGCGCGCGGAAGCTGAGGTCGCCCTGGCCCGTGCCGAATCTGACCACGCGCACCATGTCGCGCAGTGCCGACAGGAACTCCACGCCGAGCCGGCCGGTCT
>JALHUF010000669.1 GCA_022866195.1 Terriglobia bacterium | reverse complement strand
GCGCTCATCGCGGCTACCATCTGACCCTCCATGTGGGAATATCTCCCGCCGAAAGTTCGGCTGCGAGGCACGCCCTGTCCGGGCGAAGCAGACGCCCGCCGGCTGGCTGAGGACTTTGAGAGTTGCCGCGCTGGCCTCCCGCGCCCGCTCGAGCCGTATGTGCTTGAGACCTACGGCATTGATCTCGCGAGCGCCTATGGAGGGCTGAAGATCAAGAACCCCTTCGGGAAGGCCTCGGGCCAGCTTTCCCTCGCGCCTCACCAGGTGGAGAAAGATGCCGAAGCCGGTCTCGGCTTCGTCGTCTTGAAGACGGTCATCGCTCAAGACCGCGCGGGCGAGCAGACGATGCGCGAATGGGCGATTCCTGAGACGCGGATGCTGGTGGAGCGGATTCGTGGGCGCGGCGGCGTGGATGGCTGGACCGTCACCTGGAAAGGCCGCGGCTGGTTTGACACCTTCGCGGCCTACCTCGCACTTTTTGAAGAGGCCTTGGGCATAGGAAATGCCGCCAATATGCCGGTGGTGCCTTCGGTCAAATATCATCTGCCGACGCCGCAGGAGGATTTCTGGAAAGAAGAGGAGTACACATTCACTACGGACGCGCTGGTCGAAGCTTGGCGCAAACATTACGGCGAGCGGCCCATGCCTCTGGAAAAAGACTTCAGTCCGACGCTGGCGGGGTCAGAGCGCGCCGCCCAGCAGGCGCGCATCCTCGAATGGCTGACCACGGTCCCGCGGCTCATGCATCGTGCAGCTCCGGGGAAAGTCTCTGTGGGGCTTAAGATCTTCAACACGCTTTTTGAAGATGCTTTTCAGGTGGCCATGCTGCAGGCGGTGCAGGCTGTCCCCGGCGGCGAAGAGCGAGCCGATTTCCTGGTCTATGCCAACCGCCTGTTCGATCCCCGGAAGCAATTCGAGGACAAGGTGGGTGTGGCTTACGGCGGCCCGGACTTGAGCGACCGGAACCTGGCGGTGCTGGAACGGTTTCTCTCGGCGCAATCTAGACGGCCACCAGGATTTGCCGGGAAGGACGCGGGCGCTCCGCTGCTGCCCTTGAGCGCCACGGGCGATATCCACTCCGGCAGGATGGCGGCTGAGTACCTGCTGCGCGGCGCGTCGAGCTTTCAGCTGCACACGCTCTTTCAGTTGCCGGACAGCGAGTTTGCGAGCCGTAGCGGCAGCAAGAGCGAAAAGGCACTGCATCACTTGCTCTTTCACCCGACGGAAGGATTTCTCGCCTGGGTGCTGGAGCTGCGCGAGCGATTCGGTTGGCAGGGCAAGGCCAACGTCCTCGAGATGGCCGAGTGGTGCCGGAAAAACTGGAACGAGGTGGTTGAAGGATTGAGTCATTGATCCATTGATGCATTGAGCCATTGGGCTTCCGCACTCCAATGAAACAATGAGTCAATGAATCAATCGTGGAGTCTAATGAATCTCCGTCTAATGACGTCGGCCGACATCGCGGCAGGGATGCGGCTGAAGGACATCGCTGGCTGGAACCAGACCTCCACCGATTGGGAGCGCTTTCTCCGCGCCAGCCCCGAAGGCTGTTTTGTGGCAGAGGTGGACGGGAAAGTTGTCGGGACGGCCACCACGATGGTTTATGAAGGGCGCTTAGCCTGGATCGGCATGGTGTTGGTTGATCCCGATTATCGCGGCCGGGGCATTGGCACGGAGCTACTCGAGAAAACTATCGACTACCTCGACGCACACCGGATTCCCACTATGAAGCTCGACGCCACGCCCCAGGGGAAAACCATCTACGAAAAACTAGGATTTGTCACCGAATACGAAATCGAGCGCTGGACGCTCAAGCGCGCACCGGGGGCAGCGACAGTCACAGCTGAGTCGCCGGCACCAGATCTGGAGAGGATCCTCAGCGCGGACCGGGAGGTATTCGGCGCTGACCGGGGCGACCTGCTGCGCTCGCTCGACCGCGAGGCACCCGAGTTCACGCTGATGACGAGCTCGCCCGGTCACCTGACCGGCTACGCGCTGGGCCGGCGAGGCTCGCGCGCTGACCAGTTGGGCCCGTGGATGGCCCGCGACGAAGCCAGCGCGCGCGACTTGCTGGATAGGTTCCTCCGGTGCTCCGGGCGCGAAACCGTCTTCGTGGACTGCTTGAAAGAGAATCCCTGCACACGCCAGTTGGTGCGCTCTCGAGGCTTTGAATTCTCCCGCCCGCTGACGCGGATGTATCGCGGCCCGAACACGCATCCCGGACAACCCGAGCTCCTCTGCGCTGCACTAGGTCCGGAATTCGGGTAGAAAAAAGGGGCAAGTGACCAGTGACGAGCGAACGAAATCTCTCTAAATCAACGAACGTCTTCTATGGGTGGTGGGTGACTCTCGCCGCCTTCCTGAATCTGTTTTTCGTGGTGGGCATCGTTTATTACGGCTTCCCGGTTTTCTACCCTTCGCTGGTGGAGTCGCTGGGATTCACACGGGCTCAGCTCACTCAGGGCTTCCTGTACGGGTTTGTGGCGGTGGCGGTGGTGTTCGGCTTCGGGGCCGGAGCGCTCATTGACCGTTTCGGGCCGCGGCGGGT
>JALHUF010000071.1 GCA_022866195.1 Terriglobia bacterium | reverse complement strand
GTCTCGCCGCACTACAGGACGCCTGCGACAGCGTCGTAGGAGGTAAGCCTTCAGCGGTCAGCCGTCAGCCCTCAGCAAACGATGATAGATAAGGGCGATAGCTGAAAGCTGACTGCTGATAGCTGATGGCTTCATTTCCAATGAGCATTGTCGTTGCCATGAGCGGCGGAGTGGACAGCTCCACGGCCGCGGCGCTGCTCGTGGAGGCCAACTCGACCCAATCCCCGGCGGCAGTGCCCGAAGGCGCAGCGCGCGTGGTCGGGCTAACCATGCAACTTTGGAACCAGCGGCGCCTGCCGCGCCTGCTGGGGCTGGAGGAGAGCACGGCCACGCCGGGCCATGCGCACGGCCGCTGCTGCTCACTTGACGATACCCACGACGCCCGCCGCGTCGCCGAGCACCTCGGCATTCCCTACTACGTCGTCAACTTCGAGAAGCCTTTCGAGGACCGCGTGGTCCGCCCCTTTGTCGAGCGCTACCTCGTCGGCGAAACGCCCATTCCTTGCAGCCTGTGCAATACCGAGATTAAGTTTGCCACATTGATTGACACCGCTTTGGAAATCGGCGCCGAGCGGGTGGCCACCGGCCATTACGCGCGCATCCGGCGCGATGACGCGACGGGCCGGTACCGGCTGCTGGCGGGCGTGGACCGCGCGAAGGACCAATCCTATTTCCTCTTCGGCCTCACACAGGAGCAGCTTGCACGTTCCGTGTTCCCGCTGGGGGAGCTAACCAAGGAGGAAGTGCGCACCATCGCGCGGGCGCGGAAGTTGCCCGTGGCGGAGAAGCCCGAGAGCCAGGAAATCTGCTTTGTGCCCTCACGCAGCTATCGCGAGTTCATCGAGGCGTACCTTGCCGAGCAGGGTCAGAGGCTGGACGAGTCTCCCGGCGAAATCGTTTCCACAGCAGGACAGGTGCTGGGCGAGCACCACGGCCTCCACCGTTTCACCATCGGGCAACGGAAGGGATTGGGTGTGGCGCTCGGCCGGCCGCTCTACGTCGTGGAAATCGATCGCGCGCGGAATCGCGTGGTGGTAGGTCCGGACGAGGAACTTTTCCGACGGCGGTTTGTGGCCTGCGACGTGAACTGGATTCGTCCCATGGCCGACGGCGAGGGGGTCGAGGCGCGCGTGAAGATTCGCAACAAGCACGTCCCCGCGCCCGCGCGCGTAGCGGCGGCCTTTAGGCCGGCAGATGCCAGCGTGCCTGCTGTAGCGGCGGTGTCCCCACCGCCAGCCGGCGGTCATAGACCGCCGCTACAGACGTCAGCCGAAGCCGTCGTCGAATTCCTCCAACCCCAGCGCGCCATCACCCCCGGCCAGGCCGCCGTCTTCTACGCCGGCGACGAAGTCCTGGGCGGCGGCTGGATTGCCCGCGTGCTGTAGCGGCGGTCTGTGACCGCCGACGTGGCGCCCCGACTCGTCGGGGCGGAGGGCAATGCCGGCTGGAAGCCGGCGCTATGGCGCTAACAAACCACCGCCCCGATCCAATCGGGGCCGTTAAACGATCTCCTCTTTCACCGGGTCCCAGCGCACCTTGCGCTCCTGCCGGTAGGCTTCCACGGACATCAACAGCGCCGCAGCTTCCTCGAAAGCCCGATCCACGTGGCAACGCGGCAGGGCGCGCGAGCGGACACAGGGGAGAAAATCCTCCATGTGCGAGGTCACTTGCAGCTCGCCTTCCTTGAAGGAATAGTCCGGAGGAACCGCCGCGTCCTGGGGGTTCAGTCCTATCTTCCTTGCCGCATCACGCGCCTGGCCGACTTTCTTCCAGTAGTCGGGCTTCCACTCTGGGGAATAAGTGCGGCAGAACTCCGGCGAGACTTCCAGAGTCAGGTCGCGCCCCAGGTACTGGGCCATTTCGCCGACGTGGACGTTGTGGAAAGTACATGAGAAGTGGACGGCGAGATTTTGCTTGGGGTAGTCATATAGGACCGTCCATTGGTCCGGCACCTCGCGGTCGGTCGTCCAGAAATAGAGCCCGCCGTGCGTGACGGCGCTCTCGGGGATTCCCATGCCCATCACCATATTCACCGAGTCCCACAGATGGCTCAGCAGGTCGCCGGCGATCCCCGTGCCATAGTCCCAGTAGCGCCGCCAAGTGAAGAAGCGCTCGGCGTCGAAGGGCCGCTTGGGCGCATGGGCGATGAAGCGTTCCCAATCGATGGTGTCCGGCCCCGCATCCTTCGGCATCTCGTGAATGCCGTAGTCGGTATAGACCTTCCATTCCGGGTACTCCGAGGTCCGATCGATATATGTGCGCACCAGCGGCACTTTCCCCAGCGCACCCGACCGGAAGATATCGCGCGCCTTGTGAAACGTGGGCAGGCTGTTGTAGTGGTGCCCCAACTGCAGGACGACCTTGTTGTCTTTCACCGCCTTGCGCATCGCTTTGGCGTCTTCCAGCTTGGTGCACCAGCCCTTTTCCACGTAGATGTCTTTCTTCGCCGCGGCGGCGGCAATCGTCATGGGCGGGTGCCAGAAATCCGGCGTGGCAATGATGACCACATCAATATCCGGATCCTGAACCACTTTCTCCCATTCGTGCACCACGCGGACTTTGGAGTTTTTCGTCAACTTCTGCGCCCGCGCCACGTTGCCCGTGTAAAGGTCGCAGATGATGCGGATTTCCGTGTTGGGAACCGCCTGCGCATTCTGCAACAGGTAATGGCCCTGCGTTCCCACACCCACACAGGCCACGCCGATCACCTCGCTCGGGTTCCGCTGCCCCAGAATCGCGGGCGCTCCGTGCAGAGCCGCCGTCAGACCCGCGCCAGCGGCGGTGAGGTTTCTCAGGAATTTCCTTCTTGGCATGACGTTTTCTTTGCTCATAGGTTCTCCTTGGTTATGATCGGCCGTAGCGTCGGGCTTCAGCCCGACACTCTGAATCCCCGACACTACCTGCGCTTCAAAAACCCAGCGTTTTGCGCACAAACTCCCGGCTCATCTTCAGACTCTCGCGCAGTGGCCGGGTCAACTGGAAGCCCTGCTCGTGCGCGAGCTCAATCATCGCATCGCCGCGGAACTTGATCTCCCGCAAGGCCTGACCGATGGCGACGTAATCCATGTTGCCTTCACCCATCGCTTCCGGCCAGGTGCCGTCGGCTTTCTGATCGCGCAGGTGCAGGAAGATGATCCTCTGTCCGTACCGCTTGATGAAGTCCACCGGATCAACACCCGCACGCAGCAACCAGTTCAGGTCGGGGCCGAGCTGGGCGTCGCGAACCCGCGCCAGCGTCCCTTTCAAATCGTATTCGTTGTTCTCCACCTCGTAGGTGTGATTGTGCAGGTTGAGCACAATGCCGTGCGCTTTGGCCAGCGCCGTGATCTTGCGCACCATTTCGGCTTGCGCGTCGAGCTGTTCGGGCGTCTTAGTTTGGGGCGCGTGGCCGACGGAGGTGCCAAGCGTCCGTCCTCCCAGCTTGGCCAGGCGCGGAAGGAACAGTTCAGCCTCTTTCAGGATCGCAGGGTGAGCTTCGCGATTCCACATCGCGCCCTCAAACGATGTGCCGATGACGGGCAGCTTGTGCTGGCGCGACAGGCCGCCAATGCGTTCCACCGCGTCATCGTGCATGAGCGCCGAATGCATCAGCTCCACGCCATCCAGGCCCGCGTAGCTCATGTCCGCGAAGACCTGTTCCAACACCGGCGTGGGATCGTACCCAGGCTGGTTGGCGGCATAAACCCACAGGTGCGCGCCCACCGTCACTTTCTTTTTCTCGGGCGCAGGTGCGCCAGCGCTCGCGGACCACGGTGCGGCCGCCAGCCCGCCGCTTCCCGCGGCTGCCGCCAGCATCGCTGACTTCAGGAAAAACCGGCGCGAGACGCCTGGGCCGCGCTCTGCAGCCTCGGCCTCCGCCGGATTCTTCAGATTTTTCGAATTCTTAACTTTTTCCATACTTTCTCCTAGTAAGGCCGAGATTATTTCGGACTGTTCCTTCGCAGCCCGGCCGGGCTCTGCTGCCCAGGTCTTTTCTATCACGATTTGGCCTGGGAAGCGCCAGGCATTCAACCCAGCGCTCTCTGCCGTCCCGACATCGGGTCAATCGCCCGCCCGCAACTTTAGCCGTATAATGGCACCGAACCTCAAAGGGGGGGCTATGCTGATCGGCGTTCCGAAAGAAGTCAAAGACAACGAATACCGGGTCGGCCTGGTGCCCGCGGGCGTCAAAGCCCTGAGCGACGCGGGGCACACGGTTTTTATTCAAGCGGGCGCCGGCGAGGGCAGCGGCATTCCGGACGACGACTACGCGCAGGCGGGCGCCACGCTCCTCCCGACCAGCGACGAGGTTTGGGCGAAAGCTGAAATGATCGTGAAAGTGAAAGAGCCGATCGAAGAAGAATACCCCCAGCTGAAACAGCATCAGATTCTGTTTACCTATTTGCATCTAGCGGCGCAACCGGTGCTCACCAAAGTTTTACTGGAGAAGAAGGTCACGGGAATTGCTTATGAAACGGTGAAGGATGAAGCGGGCAGATTGCCGCTCTTGATTCCCATGAGCGAAGTGGCGGGCCGCATGGCCACGCAGATCGGGGCGCAGTTCTTGGAACGCAATCAAGGCGGCCGCGGCATCTTGCTGGGCGGCGTCCCCGGCGTCCCTCCCGCGCAGGTGGTGATTCTCGGCGGGGGCGTGGTGGGCCTGAACGCCGCCAAGATCGCCTTGGGCATGGGCGCGCAAGTCACCGTCCTCGACAACAACCTGAACCAGCTTCGCTATCTCGACGACATCTTTCTGGGCCACGTGGCGACGCTGGCATCCAACACCATTACGATTGCCCAGTCGATTCGCAAGGCGGATGTGCTGATTGGCGCCGTGCTCATCCCCGGAGCTTCCGCGCCCCGGCTGGCGACCCGCGAGATGGTTTCGACCATGAAGAAAGGCGCGGTGATTGTGGATGTTTCGGTGGACCAAGGCGGCTGCGTGGAAACCAGCCATCCCACCACCCACAGCCACCCGACGTTCCTTGTCGATGGCGTGCTCCACTACTGCGTGGCCAACATGCCCGGCGCCGTGCCGCGCACCTCTACGTTCGCCCTGACGAATTCCACGCTGCCCTACGCCGTGAAGCTGGCCAACCTGGGACTCCAGGGCGCGCTCAGCGCCGACCCCGGCTTGGCCGAAGGGCTCAACGTCTTCGCGGGGCACGTCACCCATCGCGGGGTTGCCGAGGCTCTGGGACTCCCGTATAAGCCAGTCAAGGAGTTGATTCACTGACTCAAGCGCAACCCGAGCACCCGAGTGAAGCTTGGTAGCGCGGAGTTGTTTTTCAAACTCCGCGGCTTTTTTCTGTTTCCCGTGCGACGGCCCGCCGAGGCAGCAGTTCAGGAGGCAACATGAAGACAACAAACCGCGAACGCTGGTTACTGTTCCTGCTACTAGCAGGCGTGTTGTGCGCGGCTGGCGCATCCCGATTGAATAACATCGGGACAGGTCCATCGCGCCTCTTTGCGATGTGTGTGAATGAGCCCGCCGCTTCTTCCGCGGCGCCCGCAGGATCTACCAGCGAGAACGAGACGGCGGCCTCCGCGGTCCACACCGTCAGTTCGCGTTTCAGCCGCGTGGTTGTGGTGCGGCTGAGAAACGATGCCGACCTCCTCGAGGGCCTGAAGACCGCCGTCGCGCGGGAGAAGATCAAGAACGCCGTCATCCTGAGCGGCGCCGGTTCACTTACCAGTTACCATGTGCACGTGGTGAGCAATACCGTCTTCCCGCCCACCAACGCTTTCTTCAAGGGCACCGGCCCCTACGATTTGCTCACCACCACCGGCTACATCATCGACGGCCGCGTCCACGCCCACATCTCATTTTCCGACACGCAGAAAACTCTGGGCGGCCACCTGGAGCCCGGCACCCGCGTCTTCACCTTCGCCATCCTCACCTTGGGCGTCCTCGAAGAGCCCGCCAGCCTCGACCGCTTCGACGATTACACCTGGCGGTGAGTAGTCCCGACACCCGCCTTCTGACTCCTGCTTTTTCGGGGCTCGCGACTCGGGACTCGGGTTTCTGGCCTTCCCTGACACCCAACACCTAACACCTGGAACCAGTGTTTCATCTCGTCACTCGTCACTTGCCACTGGTCACTGCTCTTGGCCAATCGGCAATCGTCAATCTTCAATCGTCAATCCATTCCCCCCGACACCCGGTACCTGAAACCTGCCCTTCCGACACCCGGCACCTGTCTGTAATGTCCCGTGCCCGAACAGTTCCCGTTGTCGGTCGAACCAGCCCGTTGCCATTTAGGGCGAGGATTCTCCTTTAAGATGTCAGGGCCAGTGGTTCATAATAAGTGCTGTCGTGAAGACGACGCGCTACTTCGAAGAGCAGGTGCTGCGCAAGCGGACGTACATTCGACGCGAATGGTGTGAACGCATCCTCGCCAGCCCGCTGAGGCGGGAAGTTCAACCTGACGGTCGCATCCGATATTGGGGCGCTGTCCCGGAGTTGGCCGGGCGCGTGCTGCGCGTCATCACCCTGGAGGACGGGGAAACCATTCACAACGCGTTTCCTTACCGGGATTACAGGTTAGCGTAGTAGGCGGCAGAGGAGGAAAAGTGAAACTCCATTACTATCCGGAGACGGATTCGCTCTACATCGACCTCAACTCGAGGCCCAGCGCGGAGTCGCGGGAGATCGCCGACGGCCTGGTGATCGACCTCGACGCCGCCGGCAACATCGTCGGCCTCGATATCGACCACGCCTCGCAGAAGCTCGACCTGAAATCGTTGGAGGCTGTTTCCCTGCCGACACTCACCACTCGGATTTCCTGACGCGGTAAGTCACCCTTCCGCCTTCTGCCTCCTGACCTCTGCTTTTTCGGGACTCGCGACTCGGGATTCGGGGTTCGACGAAGATGCCCCGATGAATCGATGACCCGATGGATCAATGGCCCGATGATTCAATGGCCCGATGGATCGATGCCCCGCGGGTGGCGCATCCCGATTGACAAACATCGGCACAGGTTCATCGCGCTCTCTGCGATGTGTGCGGTGGGCTCGAGCTGTCCGCTATTTCACCGGGACGAAAAGGTGGAAGGTCGCCTTTTCTCCTCGCTCATTCGCGCGTTCCACGCGGACGATGTAATCGCCCGGCTTCTGGAACACATGCTGCGTTCGCGCGTAGCCTTCTTTGTTTTTCTCGACCGCACACCCGTCGGACTTCACCGTCACCAGCGCACTGCCGTCTCCGAAGTTCCAGGTTTCGTGGCCGAACGTCGTCCGGCACGATCGCACCAGAAATGTGAGCGGCTGCCCGGCGCGCACGTCGAGGGTCGGCCAGTAGGAGGCGTGGATCGTGGGCGCCAGGCTCTCCTCACTCTCCCCTTCGGCCACCGGCTTCCCGGCGATTTGAACCACGGCGAAATCGTACGAGCTGCGGCCACGGCTGTCCGTCACTTTGAGAATCTCGCTGTAGGTACCCGGACTGCTGTACACCCTCGTGACGGTCGGGCCGCTTCCCGTTGAACCGTCGCTGAAGGTCCACTCATACCGGCTGATCGGTCCCGAACGGCTCCACGACCGGCTGCCGTTCAGCGTGACGGTTTCGCCCACCCAGGCGTACGAATGCGGACGAGCCACCGCGATCACCTCCGGCGCGTATTGCCTCTGGTACGCTTCCCACAGAAAGGCATAACCCTCCACGATGCCCGCTCTCCCGGACGGTTGAGGCCCGCGGATCTCATAGTGAAGGTGAGACCAACAGCCGGCGCTCCCTTCCTTGCCGATTAGCCCGATGGGCTGGCCCATCGCGATCTTCCCGCCCAGCTTCACGCCCGGGTCGATGGAATACAAATGAAAGTACCAGTGAAACCAGCCGCGCTCGTCGAGAACGATGACTCCGTCATAACCAACCTCCGTAGAGGGGTTCTCCTCGTACCCTGGCATCGCGCTCTTCCCCCGCACCACGACGAGTCCGCCGGTCGCGGCGACCACTTCCGTCAGCCCCTCCGCTCCTCCCGTGTCGAGGCCGTAGTGATAGTAGATCCTCCGGCTCCACGGTGTTTCCGAACCATCGACGAACGACGGCTGGTTGGACATCTGAGTGGTGGTCGTAAACCATCGCTGTTTTACGGGGTAAACGTACGCGCCGGGAGCCATGAACGGAGAGCCGGCCGGCCACAACCTCAGCCGGGCATCCTTCACGAGACCCCATGGATCCGTGCGGGTGTTGCCGAGAAGGCCTTTCGTCATTGCGCAATCCACCTGAACGCCGGCGACAGTAACCGGTAAGTTGTAGTTGCCGCATTCGAGTTGAACTTCCTGGCCGTTCACCTTCACCCGTACGCGCGCGTGCCGCACCGCCCCCCGCACGCTGTCGCTGACCTCAGCACGCTCCAGCAACTCGATTCGAGCCTTCGTGCCACTCTGCAGAACGACCTCGGCCGGCTCACCCGCATTCAGATCCACAACGCGCATCAGCGGCGTCTTCGGCGGCTGGGCGAGCAGCGTGAGAGCGCCCGCCGAAAGCAAAACAAATTGAATCTTCATCGTGAAAACCTCTCGACCGGGATTTCTACTGCGGAAGCGCGTAGCGCATCTATAAGGTTGTCGGCTCCGTCAAGCGGAATTTCGTAGTCGGTCCTGGCGGTGGTTAGGGTCCTGTGCGGTGGCCAGGTTCCACCATACATCTATTCGACCCTTCGTTCGGGCCATGATGGCGGCTTCTGACTCCCTTCTCTCAAGCGAAGGGAGGCCGGGAGCTCAATCATACACTCGGTCATGGCCTGCCTGCGGCAGGCAGGTTAGGCCAGCGCTACATCCCCGAGCATCCCGGCGTGCGAACCGCGCCGACAAAACTCCTCGTAATCGATCTGATCACGCAACATGATATAGAGCCGGATGATCAGCTTGCGCGCCACCGCCACTTTGGCCGAAGCGCTGCCATTGCGAAAGGCCAGCCGCCGGTAAACGCGCTTCAGACCCGGATCGCAGCGGCTGGCCGACTGCGCCGCTTCGCGCTGCTCCGCTTCCTGCTCCAGCCGCTTATCGAGTTCCCCGATCCAGGCGTCCGGTTGCGCCAGCAAAGGCACGAGGTCGCCGCGCCGCCGCGCCATCCCTTCCCGCAGCGGCAACGCTGCGAGTTCCTTTATCCCGCGCACGGTCCACAGTTTCGCCCGTCGCGCCAGGCCGTAGTTCAGGGCGATCGCCTGCAGCCCATTCTTCACCCGCGTCCGCAACTGCACGAGCTGATGCCGGTGCTCCAGCAACACCCGCACGTCCCGCTCTTCCACGCTCGGCAGCCAGAGACGCGGGAAATCGCCCCGCGCCAGCAGGTTCAACAGATGCTGCGCGTCCCGCCGATCGTGCTTCTGCTTGCGCGGCTCCATCGCCCGGATCTTCGCCGCGTCGCCCACCACCAACTCGTGCCCCCACTCGGCCAGCATCGCCGCGAACCACCGCGTGGACCCCGTGCTCTCGATCCCCACCAGCGCCCGCTCCTTCAATCCTTCGTAGAATCTTTTCGCCTCCCCGCTCTCGTGTTCCAGTCGGTGCTCCACCACCTCCCCCGTCTCCGTGTCCAGCATCGCCATCTGCTGCGTGCGCGTGTGAAAATCACAGCCTATAATCAGCATGTCTCGGCTCCTCCTCGCTCAGAGTTCCTGGCTTCTTTCTTCCATCGCCAGTCTACTCTCCCCGTCGAGGAGCCGATGACCTTATGCCATCAGAGTTTCGTTTCTCAGAAACTCTGCGGCTCGTTTCATGCGCAACCCAAAGCCGCAGTCGGTCAGCCGACGGACTGCGCTGCATTGCTCGCCGCGTGGCGCAATCTGGGACCGTGCCCCGCTGCTCATGCGGCCGCTGGAACCCGGGGTGCCTCTGGAAAACCCAAAACTAATACGGCAAACCCTTTATTTGCAATAACATAGATTCCCTTCAGCCAGCGACAGAATGTCATACTTCTCGTGTCCTGAGAAGCGCCGAGAACAGTGAGATGGGTAAGAATCGGGAGAATGGCTACCTGGCTAGTCTGCCGCGCGTCCGGCGAGCTGCGGGTGAATCCTCCGCCGCTCCCCTGCGCTCCTTCACGAAGCGCCACACGGCGGGGGCTCGACGCCGCAGGCTGCGGCTGCGCGCCAGTTCCCTGGCGAGACGACGGAAATCCGCGGGACGATCCACGTCGGCACAGGGCTCCAAGATCGCGCAAGCGAATCCGCAACGCCACAGGTTCTCGAGCGTGTCGCGAAAGGCCGACCTGCTGCCCCAACGCACGCCGCGAAAGACTTCCCGGATCTTGTCAGCGGCATCGCGACGCAAGCCCACAAGATAGAATCCGCCGTCCGGCGACGGCCCCAGGACAGCGTCGCATGCCGCTAGCTCACCGAGCGCCACGCGCAACAGACGCGGCGAGAGCGCCGGCGAATCCGTGCCGATCACCACCGCCGCCCCATGCCGCCGCAGCAGCCGACGGAATGCACGCTCCAGCCGCTGGCCGAGGCCCGCGCCGCCCTGCCGCACCAGCGTGCAGTCTGCCGGCCGACCTCCGGGCGGAAAACTGCGGCCAGCAAAGAACAGGTAAGGTGAAGCGCATCCTGCCAGCGCGTCGAGCTTGCAGCGGGAATCCGAAATCAACGCCGCTTGGAACTCCGCTGCGCGGCGCGGCCCGAGCAGGGGAATGAGGCGGGTCTTGGCCTTACCGGGCGCGGGCAGCCGCGCGAAGACGGCTAGGGCGCAGGGATGCGTTTCGGGAAGCTGCAGGGAATGCTTAACGAAGACGTGGTACGGCAAGCGGGTGTTCCACCAGCGGAGGGCGCGGCGTCAGTGGCTCGCAACGCGTGATCAGGGCCAAGCAAGCCCCTTTCTGACCACCGACGACTCACTCCCGACTACGGACGCGCTTTCAGATAAACAACTGCTCGTCCTGTGTCGCCTCGCTCACGCTCGGCGCCCGGCGGCGCGAAAACAAGAACTCCAAGCCCGACCGCACACCCTTGACCACCGCAGAAACTTCGTAGATCGGCGCCAGCACATTGCGCTGCACGACGTCCGCGGTGGTCTCCACTTTCTGGACGAGGTCAGACACCATCCGGTCCACGCGACTGACCTGGAAGCGGGTCTTATCAACCAAGTCCGCCACCACCCCGTCCACGTGGCTCGTCCGATCGCGCAGGATGCGGCTGATCTCGGCGAGGTTGGCAGTGATGGAGCGCACCGGCTCGCGAGAATCCACCAGCAGCGCGGTCACAGATTGGGCAAGAGGGTCGAAGCGCTGCTTGACGTCGGCACGCACGCCGACGACCTCACGATGAATGTTCTTGATTGCGAGCCAGATGCCCACCATCGCCCCGGCCTGCATCAGGATGGCGACGGCAACCAGCACTAAGACGACGATCAACCCAGCATCATTGGCCATGGTTCGCCCTTCACAGAATCACTCGCCCCGCGGCGCGCTAGCGAGCTTTGCTCTTCTCTTCCTGGTAGGCCTGCTTGCCCGCTTCGAGAGCCGCGGAAAGCTGCTCCTTCTGCTTGGTCACTACATCCTTTGCCTTCTCCACCGCTTCCTCAGCCTGCTTGCGCAGTTCGCGGCCTCGCACGGTTACGTACTCTTTCCCTTCCTCAGCCTTCTGCGTAAGGTAATCGCGCGTTTCCTTGCCGGACTTGGGAGCAAACAGCAGAGCCAGAATGGCCCCGATGCCCATGCCAGCCAGAAAGAACGCCACCTTCGAAGCACCGTTATTGTCACTCATGGAAAACCTCCCTGTCGTTACTACGCGAGTTTAGCGGCCCAATCTTTCCCCTTCTCCACCACATCCTCGGCTTGCCGGCGCAGTTCTTTACCCACGGCCGTTAGATAGTCGCGGCCGTCCTCCGCCCGGCGAACCAGATACCTGCGGACCTCCTTGCCGGACTTGGGAGCAAAGAGGAGCGCGAGGCCCGCGCCGATTCCCATGCCGACCAGCAAGAAGGCAAGATTGGACGCACCTTTACAGCCCTTCATCGTTACCTCCGACGTTCTCCGCTAGGCAATCTAGCATCTAGGCAATCAAAACGCAAGCAGAATCTAGCCGAGATCTAAAGGGCTTATTGATAGACCGGATGGACGGTTTATTTATCCCCAGTACACTGGCCCTTTCTCAGATGCTCAATGATTCGCGCCGCCTGGGCAGGAGTCACCACTTGGCTCAGCTCCTCCAACGTGACGGACCTCAGGCTGGTGAGGCTGCCAAAGTGAGCGAGGAGTTTCTTCGCTGTCCGCTCGCCTACCCCGGCGATTGTCAGCAGG
>JALHUF010000668.1 GCA_022866195.1 Terriglobia bacterium | reverse complement strand
GACGCCTTCGCGAATAAATTCGCTCCCACAGGGTTGCAGTGTGTCTGGATAACCGCGTTGACTTCTTCGCAGGCAAGCCAGCTCCCACAGGATTGCGGTGCGCACCGAATCCACCTTAACCTTGAAAACCTTCTGCACCGCCTCCCGGATTTCCACCTTGGTAGCGCGCTGCTCCACCCGAACACAGAGTGTCCGGGCGCGCTCCTTCGCGTCCACGCTCTTCTCAGTGACCACCGGTTTCTTCAGGATCTGGAACGGATTCTTGGTCATCGGAGCGCCTCCTGCAAACGTGTCAGGGCGCCTTCGGAGATCAGGATCCGGTCGTGGCTCAAGAGGTGGTAGGGGTGAACCTCGTGCTGCCGCATTAAATCGCAGCCCTGAATATTCCGCGAGGAGATCTCCAGATTTCGGTTCGCCTGGTCGTTCACCACGAGCACCGTCTTTCCCAGCCCCAATTTGTGAAGGATCCCAGCAAAGATCTTGGTCTTGGATTCCTTCAGATCGAACTGATCGATAACAGTCAGTTTCTGATCCTGATATTTCGCCGCCAATGCGGAGCGCAGAGCGCCGCGCAGCATCTTTTGCGGGAGCGCGTAGGAGTAATCGCGAGGCTTGGGTCCGTGGGCGATCGATCCGTGCCGCCACAGTGAACTCCGGATGCTACCCACGCGAGCTCGTCCCGTTCCCTTTTGCCTCCACGGCTTCTTGCCGCCCCCGCGCACTTCCCCGCGACTCTTGGTCGAATGCGTCCCGCGGCGCTGGTTGGCGAGGTAAGCCTTCACTGCCTCCCAGAGCAAACTCTGGTTGGGCTTGACCGCAAACACCTCATCGGCCAACTGAAGTTCCTTCACCGTTTGCCCTTCAAGGTTCTTGACATCAACCGTTGCCATAGTTCGTGACTGCCTTCTGCCGACTGCTTTCTGCCTACGGTTCTACTTGTGTGGCGCCTTGGCTTTGCGTACGATAACGTATCCGCCATCGGGACCCGGCACCGCCCCCTTGACGAGCAGCGTGTTGTCCTCGAGCAGCACCTGGACCACCCGCAGGTTGCGCACGGTCACCCGGTCCACTCCCATGTGCCCGGCCGCCCGCAGCCCCTTCAGCACGCGCGAGGGATAAGCGGACGCGCCAATCGAGCCCGGCGCCCGGTGAAACATCGAACCATGGCTCCCCCCGCCTCCGCCAAAGTGGTGCCGCTTTTGAACTCCCGCGAAACCTCTCCCCTTCGACACGCCGATGATATCGACCAGCTCATTGACGGCAAAGCTATCCACCAGCACCTTGTCGCCAACCTTGACCTCGCCGCTTCCCGACTTCAAGCGCACCTCGCGGAGAAAACGGACGGGGTTGGCGCCGCCCTTCTTGAAGTGCCCTTCCAGCGCTTTGGTCAGGGGCTTGGGCCCAGGAGGTTCGACCAGCCCGAGCTGTACCGCCTCGTACCCGTCCTTGCCCGCCGTCTTGCGCTGAATCACCACACAGGGCCCGGCCTTGAGCACCGTCACCGGTACCGCGTCGCCGTTTTCGGCAAAGATCTGGGTCATGCCCAGCTTTTTCCCCAAAATCGCCTCAACCATTTGCAGCACCCAGAATTCGGGCCTCGGGGTTCGGGATTCTGGCTATACCCATAGCTGTTGCCCAGCCCCCGGCACCCAGTCCCCTGTCACTTCGTGTGTTCTTTTCCGAACGCCCTGATCTCAATGTCCACCCCGGACGGCAAATCCAGCTTGGTCAGCGCGTCGATGGTGGCCGGGGTTGGCTCCAAAAGGTCAATCAGGCGCTTGTGCGTCCGTATCTCGAACTGTTCACGCGACTTCTTATCGGCATGCGGCGAGCGCAAAACGCAATACCGATTCTTGACCGTCGGCAAGGGAATCGGTCCCGTCACCTGTGCGCCGGTGCGCTTGGCGGTCGAGACGATCTCCGTCGCGGACTGGTCCAGGATTCTGTGATCGTACGCTTTCAATCGGATTCTTATTTTCTGATGCAGCATCAGTGCTCGCTTATTGAATGATTTCGGCGACACTGCCGGCGCCCACGGTATGGCCGCCCTCGCGGATGGCGAAGCGCAGGCCTTTCTCCATGGCGATGGGGGTAATCAACTCGATCTCCAGGTTGACGTTATCCCCCGGCATCACCATCTCCGTCCCTTCCGGCAGTGTCGCCACTCCCGTCACGTCCGTCGTCCGGAAGTAGAACTGCGGCCGGTAGCCGGTGAAGAACGGCGTGTGCCGTCCCCCTTCTTCCTTGGTCAGAATGTAGGTCTCCGCCCGGAACTTGGTGTGCGGCGTGATGGAGCCCGGCTTGGCCAACACCATGCCGCGCTCCACTTCATCCTTCTCCGTGCCGCGCAGCAGCACTCCGATGTTATCGCCCGCCTGCCCTTCGTCCAGCAGCTTCTTGAACATCTCCACGCCCGTCACCACCCGTTTGAACGACTCCGGGCGCAGCCCCACAATCTCAATCTCTTCCTGGATCTTCACCTTGCCGCGTTCCACGCGCCCCGTGACCACCGTGCCCCGGCCCGAAATCGAAAAGATGTCCTCGATAGGCATCAGGAACGGCTTGTCAATTTCGCGCGGCGGCATCGGTATGTAGCTGTCCACCGCGTCCAGGAGCGCGTAAATCGACTTCTCCCAGGCCGCGTCCCCTTCCAGCGCCTTCAGCGCCGAGCCCCGAATCACCGGAATCTTCTCCCCCGGAAACTGGTACTTGGTCAAAAGCTCCCGCACTTCCAGCTCCACCAGGTCCAGCAGTTCCGGGTCCTCCACCGCATCGCACTTGTTCATGTACACCACGATGTAGGGCACGTTCACCTGCCGCGCCAGCAAGACGTGCTCCCGCGTCTGCGGCATCGGCCCGTCCGTCGCCGCCACCACCAGAATCGCTCCGTCCATCTGCGCCGCCCCGGTGATCATGTTCTTGATGTAGTCGGCGTGCCCGGGACAGTCCACGTGCGCGTAGTGCCGACGCTTGGTTTCGTACTCCACGTGCGCGATGGCGATGGTGATCCCCCGCGCCTTCTCCTCTGGCGCGTTGTCAATCGAATCGAAGGGCCGGAAGCGCACCTTGGGATTCTCCCGCGCCAAGAGCTTGGTGATCGCCGCCGTCAGCGTCGTCTTGCCGTGATCAATGTGCCCGATCGTCCCCACGTTCATGTGCGGCTTCGAACGATCGAATTTTTCTTTGGCCATGGTGACTCCACCTCAACATACGAGCGAACCGGATCGTGAGGATTCTCGGCTGATTTCAGAATGCTTAGAGAAGCTCTCTCCTTCTGTCTTCTGCCCCTGACCTCGCCCTCCCTCAAGCGGGCGTGCCGCTTCCCGCGGCGGGCAGGAGCCGCGGACATTACAGAATCTCTGGAGCCGATGAGCGGAATTGAACCGCTGACCCCGTCCTTACCAAGGACGTGCTCTACCAACTGAGCTACATCGGCCCCGCGCGCGGAGCGCGCGAAACGCGAAATTCGAAATTCGGAAGCACTGGCCACCCGCGCGGCGTCCGAGT
>JALHUF010000667.1 GCA_022866195.1 Terriglobia bacterium | reverse complement strand
TGGAAGGGTAGAGCAGGAGAAGTGGCGGGGACATGGTGGTGGGGAGAGGAGATGATGGAGAGCGGGAGGAGGATGGCAGTGGAGCGGGCAGGGAAATCCTGGTGCGCGGCCCGAACGTTACGCCTGGGTACTACCACGCAGACAATGCCAACCGCGAGGCCTTTGCGGATGGCTGGTTCTGCACGGGGGACTTGGGAACGCTCGACGCCGGAGGCTACCTCAGCATCACGGGTCGGAAGAAGAACCTTTTCAAGACCTCCGGAGGGAAATACGTCTCGCCGGATAAGCTGGAGAGCCTGTTTCAGGGCCATACGTACGTAGCGCAGATTGTCGTGGTGGGGGAGGCGCGGCGCTCTGTCGGCGCTTTGATTGTTCCCAATTTCGCGCGGCTTGAGGCCTATGCGCGTCGCGCCGGCATCGGATTCCAGAGCCGCGAGGAATTGGTCACGAATCCCGCCCTGCGGGCGTTCATCGCGCAACAAGTCGAGGCGGCCACGCTGTGGCTGGCACCGCACGAGAAGATACGTCAGTTCACCTTGCTCGCCCGGGAGTTCACCATCGAGTCCGGCGAGCTGACGGCCACCCAAAAGGTCAGGCGGCGGGTGGTGGAAGAGCGCTATCGCGACATCATCGAGGAGATGTACCCGCCGACGGCGACAGCCGCCCAGACTACCTGACGTCGGACGCCACAAATCCTGGACACGGCTCAGGGCAGTTCTTTAATCCGGATGTTCCGGAGCTCGAGCAGCGAATCGTGTCCCAGGAATCCGATATGGCCCGTCGTGCGTGCCAATCCGGGGTGTTTCTTTAGAACCTCAGGATCCTTTACCGAATCCAGGTCCGCATCGAGGATGACGGTTCCGTTCAGCGTCACCTTGATCCGTCGCCCCTCGGCCCGGATCTCCTCGGAATTCCACTCGCCGGCCTTCTTCAAGTAGCCCCGCTTGGCGGGAATCACGTCATAGACCGAGCCGTGGTATTGCGCGGGCCGCAATTGGCCTTCGTACTGCGGGGCATCGTCGAGGATCTGGATTTCCATCCCGACATAGGCGGCGTCGCCTTCGAGCGGTGCCCGAATGCCCACGCCATTATTGCCCGCCGGCTCGGTGCGGAACTCGAATCGGAAGGCGAAATTCGAATACTCCTTTTCGGTGAAGAGATTTCCTCCGCCTTCCTTCGGGCAAACCAGCACACCGTTCTCGACCACGTAACCCGGGCCGTGCCTCCCGACCAGCGTCCAGCCATTCAACGTCTTGCCATCGAACAGGGTGACGAAGCCCGGCTCCTCGGCAAAGAGGCCGGGCACCACCAGAAGCAGAACCAGAGCTGAAAGTAAGGTCGTGTGTTTCATAATGCTCCACGCTGTATCACGACAGCCCCTGTCTATGCAAGTGCAAGGGAACGGCCTCGCAGAGGCGACCTTTAGGTTGGCACGGGCTCCATCGGTCCATTCAAGGCGTGCGCTTGCGACATACTGCACCTGAAGCAGGCGGAAAGGACGAACCTCTGCGCCTACATAGTCCGTATGCACGCTGATCAGGGTGGCTCAGCACCGAACGAGCCGGCGAGATCTGCTACCCCTTCGCGCTCTGCCCGTTCCGGTACCAAGGCCTTCAGAGCCCCTCGGTCTGGACTCCCATCCTCGACCGCATCGGGGCGGAAATCGCACCGCGCTAACTTGGCAGCACCCTCCCCGTCGTGCTCTGCAGCTTGGGTTGCTGTTGGCGAAACAGACCGCGAGCGGACTCAGACCCGACAAGGCATACTAAGGTAATTGGAAGTTGACCTGCACCTGGGTCATTACTTCCACAGGAATTCTGTTGACCGTAGTCGGCTTGTATCGCCATTGTGCGACTGCACCCGTGGCGGCTGCAGCCAACATCGGATCTCCACTGACGAGTTCTACGTCTTTGACTGCGCCGTCCCTTCCTATGAGCACGTCAAGCAAGACGGCGCCCTGAATTCCATCCTTCTTGGCCTCGGGCGGATAGATCACTTTTGGTTGGAAGTCGAGTTTGGACATTGCCACTAGTCCGCCCATTCTTATCCGCTTTGGTGCGCCCTCGTCGACGCCAAGCTTCTCCGCCAACTGCTTCTCAGCATTCGCTCCTGGCTTGTCTCCCTTCTTCTCGAGGATGGATTGTAGCCACCTATGAGGCGATGCGCGATCTGGTTCCAAGCGCATGGCTGTCCGGCACTCGCTCTCTGCTTCGCTGAGGTCCCCTCTGGGGAGCAATGCTCCGGCAAGCCCTTCGTGCGCTTCGGCCATATCTGGATTTAGGCGGGTTGCCTCACGATACTCGGCCAGCTCATTCTCAAGTTGGTTCGGCCTGAACCAGCGCCACAGACTGCCAAAATCCAGATGGATATATGCATTCTCCGGGTCGAGTATCAACGCGGCCCGATACTCGGCCTCCGCACCGACCGGGCGTAACTTTTCGAATCTGATCTGCGCTGCGCGCGCGATGTGCAGCAACACTAGTTCCTCAGTTGCAGGGTTCCCGGTGGGTGGCGCTTCGGAAGGTTTGGAGGGCTTTATAATCCGAGCGTTGCGAACGCCCTTCATAAAATCTTCTGATGCGCCCGCCCGAGCCAACATCTGGAGATATGTATCATCCGGTTGGAAACTAATCCCCCGTTTCGCTACGGCATTGACGGCGGGCTTCTCGTAAGGCTCGCTCTCAAAAAGACAGAGAAGCTCGACCTTTCCGAACGGAGTCCGCCTCTTGTCCGCCGCGTAAAGAGGCGGAATGGCGACAACGGCTAAAAGCAAGGGCAGGATCGTTCTACTCATCGCAGCCTCCAGGACATTCTCGGCAGATTGTAGCGTAGTCAGGCGTTCGGTGTGCGCAATACAGAGAAGATTAATGGTCCAGCCCTCTCGCTCAGGGAGAGGGTGGTCCGACAAGGTCGGACCGGGTGAGGGCGGCGTCAGCGACTTCCCGATCGGGCCAGAAGTCCTGGTCGTGCCTCAGCGCGACACCATAAGGCGTGAGCGGTTCGACTTGGGGAAGGAGAGAGCGAAAGCAGGTGTCCACTCCCGCGCACAGCTCAACCAGTTTGGATAGGTTGCGCGTGAACGGAAGGCTCACTCCAGCATGAACTAGAAAGGCCTTAAGATATTTCTCGGCAGCCTGTTGAGTGTGGAAACACGCTGCGTCCAGCGCGCCAGCTCCCAGCGAGCCGTCCACGGCCATGGTATCGCTGTACGCTTTTCGCAGCCAGCCGCGTACCAGGTCAGCCTTTTCTTTCATGCAGGACCAATCCTTCACGCAGGGCTGTGCTTACAAGGGACTCGGGCACCGAATCCCATTCCTCTACTTGCAGTAGGGAAGGATAGGCAGCAAGTGCATATGCCGCCCATGAGATATGACGAGAGATGGCAACCGCTGCCCGCTGACCACCGATAACTGACAACTGACTGTCTTCCTCTGCTAGAATGAAACTGAAGGAGCGAAAGATGCAGAATGACGTCTTGCGCATTGCGGGAAGGGAATTTCGTTCCCGGCTGATTGTGGGTACGGGGAAGTACAAGAGCTTTCAGGAGATGCAACGTGCCCACGAGGCTTCCGGCGCGGAGATCGTCACCGTGGCCGTGCGGCGCGTCAACCTGACGGACAAGACCAAGGAGTCGATGCTGGACTACATCGACACCAAGAAATTCTTTATCCTCCCCAACACCGCTGGTTGCTACACGGCCGACGAGGCCATCCGCACGGCGCGCCTGGCGCGTGAAGTGGGTCTCTCGAATTGGATCAAGCTGGAAGTCATCGGCGACGAGAAGACGCTCTTCCCCGACAATTTCGCGCTCGTGGAAGCCACGAAAGTCCTGGTGAAAGAAGGCTTCGTGGTGATGCCCTACACGAACGACGACCTCATCGCCGCGAGGCGCCTGATTGATGCCGGCGCCGCCGCCGTGATGCCGCTCGGCGCGCCCATCGGCTCTGGGCTGGGCATCCAGAATCCCGCCAACATGCGTATACTGCGCGAGATGATTACCACCGTCCCGCTCATTGTCGACGCGGGAGTCGGCACCGCCTCAGACGCCACTATTGCCATGGAACTCGGGGCCGACGCCGTTCTGATGAACACCGGCATTGCAGGCGCCCAGAACCCCGTTCTCATGGCGGAGGCCATGAAACACGCCGTCATCGCCGGCCGCCAAGCCTACCTCGCCGGCCGAATGCAGAAGAAGCTCTACGCCAGCGCTTCCAGCCCGCTGGGGGGAGTAGGTCGGTAGCGCAGCGTTTGCAGTCTAACGTTCCGGCATTTCAATGGGATTTGAAAAGCCGCAGGGTCGGACAGCGGACCCTGCGCTACAGGGCTATTTCTTTGCTGTGGCTTCGGGCTTCGACTGCTTCTCAGGGAGCACGTAGATAATCTCGCCCGGGTGGGCGAGTTTCATTTGCTCACGCGCCAGTTTCTCGATGGCCTTGGGGTCAGACTTCAGGGCCTTGATTTCCTCTTCGAGCTTCTTGTTCTCTTCCTGGAGCTGTTTGACCTGCTGCTGGAGGGTTTCAAGCTCTCTGCGGCGGTGGCGCAGAGCGAGGTAACCGTGCTCGCCGAAGATTTCGTGGACGATCAGAAAGACCATGACGAGGGCCAGCGCTAGAAAGGCTAGGCGGCGGAACCGGGCATCTTCCCAGCGAAAGCTCATCATGGATTCATGACGAACGTCTTGGCGGACGCAATCAAGCCGTCGAGTTCTGCCGGCGAGGCAGCTTCACAATAGACGCGAACCACGGGCTCGGTTCCGGAGGGCCGCATCAATACCCAGGAGCCGTCCGCGCGTATCATTTTCAGCCCGTCGGTGCGGTCGATTTTCGTGACTTTACGCGCGCCGAACTCTTCCCAATCGTGCTGCAGCTTATCCAGCAAGCGCTCCTTGACCTCCGGGGTGAGAGACAGATTGATCCGCACCGAGTAGTAGGGTCCGACCTTATCGAAGAGGGCGGCAAGCTGCTGCTTGAGGGAGAGGCCGCGTTTGGCCACCGCCTCCGCCACCAGCAGGCAGGCCAAAATGCCATCCTTTTCCGGCAGGTGGCCGCGGATGGAGAGGCCCGCACTCTCCTCGCCACCCAGAACAATCTTGTCTTCCTTGATAAGTTCGCCGACGTACTTAAAACCCACCGGCGTCTGGTAAAGGGGTACGTGGTGGTAGTTCGCCACGGCATCAACCAGGTGCGTGGTGGCGACGCTGCGGCCGATGCCGCCGGGAATCTTGCGGACTTCAATCAGGTAGTCGGCGAGCACAGCCAGGATGTAGTTGGGCTGAATCCAGGTGCCGTCGGCATCGACAAAGCCGAAGCGGTCGGCGTCGCCGTCGGTCGAGACGCCCAGCGCGCAGCCTTGCTCGCGGACGAATTGGGAGAGCTCGCCCAGGTTCTTCTCACTCGGCTCTGGACCTACGCCGGAGAAAAGGACATCCCGGTAGTCGTGGATGGTGTGAACGGAGGCGCCGGCTTCGCGGAGGAGTTGGTCAAGATAGCCCCGCCCAGTCCCGTAAAGGGGGTCGTAGGCGATTCTCATGTGCGCTTCACCGATGGCCTTCAGCTCCACCTTCCGGCGCAGGTCGTCCAGGTAAGCGGGGCGTGGGTCGACACGATGGCACAGTGAGGCAGCATCCATCGAGCCTTGCGTGGAACGCCCCTCAGAAAGGAACCGTTCCACCCAGCTCTCGATCTCCTGCGTGACCTCCGGCAACGCCGGCGCGCCATCGGCGCTGGAAAACTTCAGGCCACTGTATTGGGCGGGATTGTGGCTGGCCGTGATGTTGATCCCGCCATCCAGCTTGTTGTGGATGATGTGGTACGAGATAGCGGGCGTAGGGTCAGGTCGCTGGCAGACCCAGGTTTCAAGCCCCTGGGAGCCCAGGGTTTCCGCTGCGGTCTCGGCAAACTTCTCGGCGAGGAAGCGCGTGTCGTAGCCCACGATGACCTGTGGCCGCGACGATCTGGAAAGCAGGTACTGGGCAATGGCAGCCGCCGCCAGCCGGACGTTGGAGAAGGTGAAATCGTCGGCGATCACGCCGCGCCAGCCGGAAGTGCCGAAGTGAATGGGATTGTCTACCATGGCGGACTTATTGTATCTTCGGGTCACGTTCTGCGCAACAATCGTGCCCTTGCCCAAAGGAGGAGCCGTGACGGACAAGGTCGTTATCATGGTGACCGCCGCCAGTCGCCGCGAGTGTCGCAAGATCGCCCGGCACCTGGTCGAAGCCCAACTCGCCGCCTGCGTCAACATCACGCAGCCCGTTGAATCCATCTATCGCTGGGAAGGGAAGGTGGCTGAAGAGAAGGAGTTCCTGATGCTCATTAAGAGCACCCGGGAACTATTTCCGGAAATCAAGCTGGAAATCTCCGGGCTCCACAGCTACCATACGCCGGAAATCATCTGCTTGCCGATTATCGAGGGCTCGCGGGACTACCTGCAGTGGATCAGCGATTCAGTGAAGCTGGCGGCGCCGCCGGAACCGGCTTGAAACGCGGTTGAACTTCTGACGTGCGAATAACGTAAGGGTATTCAAGAGCGGTGAGAGGTAACAGGACTTCAGCACTACGATGATCCGACTGGAAAAGCTGCGCAAGGAATTCGATGATCTCGTGGCGGTCAACGACCTCCAAGTGGTCATCCCGGAAGGCGAGATTTACGGCCTGATTGGGCCGAACGGCGCCGGGAAAACTACCACCATCCGCATGGCCTGTGGCCTGCTCGAGCCGACGGGGGGACGGCTGTTCATTTCGGGCGTGGATGTGCACCAGGAGCCGGAACGCGCCCAGCAGTTCATTGGCTACCTCTCGGATTTCTTCTCCGTTTATGAGGATCTGAAAGTCTGGGAATATCTCGACTACTTTGCCCACGCTTACAAGATGCCGGAGGCGGAGATCCCCGCGCGCATCGACGAGGTCATCCACCAGGTGAACCTGGAGGTCAAGCGGGACGAAATGATCAAGGGCCTCTCCCGCGGCATGAAGCAGCGCCTGGGGATTGCGCGGGCCGTCATTCACCATCCCAAAGTCTTGCTGCTCGATGAGCCGGCTTCCGGACTTGACCCCAAGGCGCGGATGGACTTGCGCAACCTGCTGCGCGCGCTCTGCGACCAGGGGACGACGGTGCTGATTTCCTCGCACATCCTGACGGAACTGGAGGGCTTCTGCACCTCCATTGGGCTGATGGAAAAAGGCGTGATGATCCGCAGCGGGACGATCGAAGAAATCACGGCGGCGGAAACCCATTACCGCGTGGTCCGGTTGAGCTGGGTGGGCGACACGGCGGCCCTGGTGGAATCGCGGCTCAAGGCCGACGGCAAGATTTCCGGGGTCATGCTCAGTGGGTCGGAAGGAATTTTCAAGTTTGCGGGCAGCGAGGAAGAGCTGGCGGCGGTTCTGAGCGCCCTGGTAGCGAGCGGCGTGCGCGTGGTTTCCTTTACGGAGGTCAAGCAAACAGTCGAGGATCTGTATCTGAAACTTTCGCGCCATGAGGTGATGTAGTGCTGCGTTTCTGGCGCAATCCGGAGTACGTGCGGCATGTCCGCGCCGAACTGCGGGCGCCACGCGCCATCACGGCAGCGTTGGTGGTGCTGGTGATTTGCGCACTGGTGGCCCTGTCGTGCTGGGGCTCGGAACGTAACGACCTGAGGCAGTTTTTCCGACTCTTCCACCTCTGGCTGCTGGGAGTTCAGTACATAGTCCTGGGTTTCTGGTGCGCTTCCGCCTGTGGGCAGGCGATTTCGCGCGAACGAGAGCTGAAAACGTATGACTTCCTGAAGACCACGCGGCTCACGTCGGCCGAGCTGATGGTGGGGAAAATCCTGGGCACGCCCATCATGGGCTACTTCGTTGTCGGGTGCTCGCTGCCGATTTCGATATTGGCGGGATTCCTGGGCGGCTATGCGGCCGGCACGCTTCTCTGGGCGTACGCCCTGCTGCTGGTGTTTGCGCTCTTTCTCAGTCTGCTGAGCCTGTGGTTGTCAATGCTGCTGGAGAAGTCGAGCTCGGCAGCTGTTGCCTTGCTGATACTGCTACCCATGGGCTGGGCACTCAGTTTCGCTTACAGTCCCTTTCCCGGTTTCGGGGCCATCAGCATTTTCCCGGCGATTTTCTCGATCTACAAGGTGGGCGCGGAAATCCTGCGCGCCAAGCCCACGCTGTTTGGCATGACGACCTCGTTTGAGGTCCTGACCATGCTCGTGTATGCCGCCTTGGGCGCCTGGTTCGTCTTGATGTTGGTGCGGAATCTGAAGAAGGACCGGGAACAAATCCGCCACCTGTCGCGCTGGCAGGCGGTGGGGTTTGGGGCGTTCCTCAATGTGTTGTTCTATGCCTTTCTCGATCCCAAACAGCTCGGCGCCAACATGGACGCCGGACATCTTTATCCTGGCATTGTGGCGAGTTTGGCGATGGGCCTGAACGGGCTCGTACTTTTTGCGGTGGGACTGGCCACGCTTACTCCCCATGAGCGCCTCAAGGTCTGGTGGCGCCGGCGCTCGGCGGGGGAGGAGAGATACTTCTCCGAGTCCGGCTTGCCCTGGCCGTGGCTGGTGGCAACCGCCTTGGTCGCCTACGCATTACTTCTCGCCGAGGCGGCGGGGCTGCGGGGCGCAATTCCTCTTGATCGGTGGCACCTGGGAGCCGCCGCGCTCGAGCTGCTGACCGTCCTGATTTTTACCACCCGGGACATCCTGTTTCTTCAGTGGTGCGATCTGACCCATATGAAGCGCCCTCTCGTCAAAGGGTTTCTCTACTTATGCCTCTATTACGTCAGTGTCAGCATCATTGGGGGAGTAATCTCCATCGGGTCAGACGCCCGTGGTAGTCTCCTCTTCCAGCTTTTCACTCCCTTCGGCATTTTCTCTCCGGAAGTAGCTGCCCTCGGCGCGCGCCCCGGGCTGTACATCGGCATGGGGCTGCAACTGCTGATCATTCTCGGCATTCTGAAGGCGATTGTCGACCGCCTCCGCGCGCCCGCCACCGTTACTGCCGCCTCCGCAGCTTGAACCCGCTGCTTCCGCCCTAGGATGTTCACTCGCCATCCCTCCGGCTACTCAGGAGTGTTTAGAAACGCAAAAGGTAAGAGAACTTGACGAAGAACTGCCGGGCGTCGTGGGTGAAGTAGTTGGTGCGGAGGAGCTCGCTGCCGGTGGCCGTGGGGACGAGGTCGATATTCTGCGCGTTGCCGTTGTAGCCGACGTACAAGGCCGTCCAGGGATTGACGAGGTAGGTGAAGAGAAAGTCGGCGTTGAAGTTCTTGGTGGTTTCCAGGCGAGTGCGTGCCGGATTGGCAAGGATCGCGTTGTATTGGAGGATGACGCGCAGGGAAAGCTCCCGGGTGAACTGCCAGCCCCACTTGGAACGGATAATGTGGTTGTTGAAGATGCTCCCGCCCTGCCCGCGGTCGGTGAGTCGCTCCAGGAGGTAGGCGCTATCGACGCTCAACAGGGTAAGTGGTCGCACGGTGATACTCGCCTCGCTGCGGGTCAAGTTAGCCAGCGCGGGCTGCTGGCCTGTGGGAGGAACGACATTGATCAAAGTGCCGCGAGAGTACTCGCCCCGAAAAGTGATCCGGGGATGGTAGCTGGTCTCGAAGTAGACGCCTTGGCGGTGATGCGAGAAGGTGCGGTTTTCCGCCAGCCCCGCAACATCCTTGGGGCGCAGCAACTCGCGGTCGGCGACGTAGAATAATTCGAGCAGCGTTGCGCCCGTCAGTTCCCAAGTCATGCTGTAGTCGTGGTACATGTCCAGGCGTGTGCCCTGGTGGTCCCAGATCGGGTTCAGAAAGACGTTCGGCCCCCAGGAGATCAAATACTTCCCTTCGGGGCGGAAACGATAGCTGGCAAACTGGCCGACGCTGCGGATATCTGTCCGCAAGGAGGGCCGTTCGATTTCGCGGCCCCCTTGCAGGGGTCTTTCCACCGAATCTTCCGTGATAAAACCCGTTTGGGTGAGGAAGCCCGGGCTACGATCGTTGAAATCAAGGTCATAGTAGAACTGGCGACCGTCGCGCCGCAGCCTGAACTTGTATGCAGGACCGGCCATCTCGCTGCCGTCCGTCAGCCGGGTCGAACTGGCCACAGCTTGCCCGCTGGCCAGCCAGTTTCGGGTCAACTTGAAGCGGCCATCCAGGCTGCCCACCCGGTTGAAGCCGTCACCAAATTCTCGGTCGGTGAACATCAATCCCACGCTGGATTGCCCGAAGAGGTCGCGGCTGATGCGGACGATGCCGAATCCCGCGCGCTGGCCGTGCAGGGGATCTCCCACGGGCACACTCTTCCCTGGGGACTCGTCGTCGGCGAGTAGAGCTCCGATGGCGTACGGGCCCTTCTTGCCCGTCAGGCGGATACCGAATTGCGGGTCAGCAATCCTCCGGGTGAAGAAGAGGTTGATGGGAGTCTCGAAGAATCCCGGGTTCTCAAGGAAGAAAGGGCGCTTTTCCGGGAAGTAAGCCTCGAAGCGCCGGTTGATGGTCACCTGCGGCTCGTCGGATTCCACCTGGCTGAAGTCAGGATTCAGAGTCACGTCCAGCGCGAAGCTGTCCTTCAAGACAAACTTGCCGTCCAGGCCGGCGTCGGGCTCCGCACGGTCGCTCACAAAGTGGGGCTGGAGCGGGTCCCGAGTATCGAGGGCGCGGAATGAGCGAACGAAGCCGTAGGGGATCAACTGCATATTGCGTCCGGGCGAGATGTTCTCCAGGCCCTTGAGGGTTGCTCCCTGATTCAAGCGGCCTTCAATGCGTGTAGAAACCCATGGCCAAGTCGCCGATTCGTTCACGCGTGGGATCCAACGGATGAGCACGATTCCCCAGCTCTGCTCGTGGGTGGACGGGAAACGCAAACTCTTGAAGGGAATAGCCATCCAGACGACAAAACCTTGCGGGGTGAGTTTACCGCGCGATTGCCATACCGTATCGAAGGAGCGGTCGTATTGCTGGACCCGACCTTCATTCCAGAGCCCGTCCATTTGAATGCCGAGAGGGTTGGTGGTGAAGACGAAGGCGCGGCGGTGGTCGTGAAAAGTGTCGAGAAACAAATCCACCTTGTCGTCGCCAGTAACATTGTCGCGTGGCAGCATGTGCGCGCGGACCTTCTGCGGCTCGGAGTCGAAGGCGACGAAAACGCAGTAGAGATTCACATCGTCATAGCCCAGGTAGGCTTCAGTGCGTTGCGAGGAGGGGGCCCCGTCACTGGGCAACCGCTGGGTGAAGCCCTCCACGTTGGCCAAGCGGTCTTCCCACGCGCGGCTGGGCTTCATCTCCAGGAAGTCTTCCAGCATCGGCGCCCGGTCCACCCGGGGGACAACTAACTCAGGGGGCGACGCGGGGACGTCAGATGCTGCCCAGGCATACGCAGTCCCCAGTATCCATCCGAGTGTCAGGAGAGCGGGGTGGCGGTGAGTTGCAGGCATGATGAGGGCTCAGATCCTTCCGAGGGCTTGATCGAGGTCCGCGAGGAGGTCTTCCACGTCCTCGATGCCCACCGAGATGCGCACCAGGCCGTCGGTGATCCCGAGACGTTGCCGCTCCTCAGGCGGGACACTTGCATGGGTCATCGTGGCGGGGTGGGAGATCAGAGTCTCAACTCCTCCCAGGCTTTCGGCAAGCGAACAGAGCCGCACAGACTTGAGAACCGCGCGCGCATTTTCCAATGAGCCAGTTTCGAACGCCAGCATGCCGCCAAATCCCGTCATTTGCTTCTTGGCCAGCTCATGCTGAGGGTGGGAGGGAAGACCAGGATAGTGGACTTTCTTCACCTTCGGATGGCCTGCGAGGTGGCGGGCCACTGCCAGGCCGTTCGAGTTATGACGCTCCATGCGGACCGCCAGCGTCTTCACGCCGCGCAAAACCAGCCAGCTATCAAAAGGCCCGAGGATTGCTCCGGCGGCGTTTTGAATGAACTTTAGCCGTGCCGCGAGGTCAGCGTCATTCAGGATAACGGCGCCGCCCACGCCGTCACTATGTCCATTCAAATACTTCGTCGTGCTATGGATGACGACATCTGCCCCCAGCTCCAGCGGGCGCTGGAAATAG
>JALHUF010000666.1 GCA_022866195.1 Terriglobia bacterium | reverse complement strand
CCTCGCCGCGCAATTCGGCTATCTGCCGGGCACTCTCTGGATTGTGATCGGTGGCGTTCTCGGCGGCGCCGTGCAGGATTTCGTCACCCTGTTCTGCTCGCTGCGTCGCGACGGGAAATCGCTGGGGCAAATGGCGAAGGACGAGATCAGTTCGGTGGGCGGGTACACCGCATTGTTTGCCGTGCTGGGCATCATGGTCATCCTGCTGGCCGCGGCGGCCCTGGTGGTGGTGAACGCGCTCAAGCAGAGTCCGTGGGGTCTTTCTACGATTGCCATGACCATCCCCATCGCCTTGCTGATGGGTGTTTACCTCCGTTTCCTGAGGCCAGGCCGCGTCTTGGAGGCGTCTATCCTGGGTTTCATGTTGGTCTTCGGGGCGGTCGTGGGCGGGCGCTACGTCGCTGCCTCGCCTCTGCTGGCGCCCTATTTCACCTATAGCGGGCCAACGCTGGTCGGGATGATTATCGCTTACGGCTTCGCGGCCTCCGTACTGCCTGTGTGGCTGCTGCTGGCGCCCCGCGATTATCTGAGCACTTTCGTGAAGCTCGGCACCATCCTGGCATTGGCGATAGGCATCCTGGCCGTCCGGCCCACGTTGCTGTTGCCGGCTCTAACGCGCTTTGCGGACGGCACAGGCCCCGTCTTCGCGGGCAAGATATTCCCCTTCTGCTTCATTACGATTGCCTGTGGCGCCGTCTCGGGGTTCCACTCGCTGATTGCCTCCGGCACGACGCCGAAGATGCTCAGCAAGGAGAGCCATGCGCGCCTGGTGGGCTACGGCGGCATGCTGATGGAATCCTTCGTGGCGATCATGGCGATGATCGCCGCCTCGGTACTCCAGCCAGGCGTCTATTTCGCCATGAACAGCCCGGCGGGCGTGGTCGGAGTGCTGCCTGCGCAAGCGGTGGCGACCATTTCGGGCTGGGGCTTCCCCGTGACGCAGCAAGAGATGGCAGAGCTCGCGTCCAAGATCGGCGAGATGACGCTCTTCAACCGCACCGGCGGCGCACCCTCGCTGGCCGTGGGCATGGCCTATATCTTCTCTAACGTTCTAGGAGGTTCGAGGTTGCTGGGCATCTGGTATCACTTCGCCATCATGTTCGAAGCCCTGTTCATTCTCACCTTGCTTGACGCCGGCACGCGCGTGGGGCGGTTCATGCTGCAAGACTTGCTTGGCCATTTCTGGAAACCGCTGGGCAGAACGGGATGGTACCCGAGCGTCATTTTGACGAGCGCCGGGATCGTGGGGGCGTGGGGATACTTCCTCTATCAGGGTGTCGTGGACCCGCTGGGCGGCATCAACAGCCTGTGGCCGCTGTTTGGGATTTCCAATCAACTGCTCGCCACGATCGCACTCTGCCTGGGGACAACCATCATCATCAAGATGGGTAAAGCTCGATTCGCCTGGGTCACGCTGGTTCCGCTCGGGTGGCTGGTGGCGGTCACCATGACGGCGAGTGTTGAGAAGATCTGGCATCCCAACCCGCGCATCGGCTTCCTGGCCCACGCGCGCTTCCTGGCAGGGCAACTCGCCGCTGGGACAGTGGCGCCGGACAAGCTCGTCGAGACTCAACGCTTGATATTCAACGATCGGCTGGACGCGGCGGTCACGTTTGTCTTCGCCGCGCTAGTGGTAGTGATACTGGTCGAATCCGGCCGACATTGGTGGCTTTACCCCGGGGGCCGGAAAACGCCCGTATTGACCGAGGCGCCGATGGAACTTTCGAAACTGTTGACACCGGGGGAGTGATCGAAAGGAAATTGTTGGTTGTTCGTGGTTGGTTATCAGTTGTCAGTGGCCGAGGCCGCTGGTCAATCACTGACGACTGGTGGCTGGCTGATGACTGAGAAGCGAGGACTTCCTAATGGCTCAAACTCGCAAAGTGCTCCGAGGCATCATTGAATATCTGCGCGACTTGTTCGGCGAAACCGCTTACGCGCGATACTGCGACTACGTCCTCAAGCACGGAGGCCGTCCCCTGACGCCGCAAGAGTTCTATTTGTGGCGCGACCGACACAAGTACACCCCTCCCGCGCGGTGTTGCTGAGCGGGAAGGAGCGAAGTGGAGGTTTCCATGAAGCACATCGCGATTTTCTTTTTCCTTGCCGGGCTAGCTGCCGCCCAGGCCCAAGAACCACCCTTTTCCAGGCAATATCTGCCGGGGAAGTCATACTCCCAGCAGGAAAATGAAGCGCTGGTGAAGAAATTCCACGGCCTGCGGGTCACGGACGTGGTGGACGGCCTGGACGTGGTCGGGCTCCAGGATGTCACCATCCTGGACTCTGCCATCAAGCCGCTGTGGCGCGACGAGGAGAAGTTTACGCACCGTATATACGGGGTAGCGGTCACCTTACGCATCGTTCCCCCGCAGGAGCGCGCGCCCATCTTCGGCTCCCACGATGAGTTTGCCAGGTGGGAATCCCACTGGTATGAGACGCGGATTCCCGGCGATTTCGAAAACTTCCTCAAGCCCGACACAATTCTGGTGATCGACGCCTCACGGACTCGGGACGCTGGCTTCTGCGGCTCGAACAACGCGCTCGGTTGGTTCACTCGCGGCATGCGCGGCATTGTCATTGACGGCGGCTGCCGCGACTCGGATGAGGTGATCCTCGAGCGCATTCCGGTTTATCAGCGTGGTTCCACGCGCGGCATCGACCCGGGCCGGGTGGTGATTGAGTCTTACAACAATCCGGTGAATATTGGGGGAGTGCTGGTGATGCCGGGCGACATCATCGTGGCCGACACGGAGGGTGTGGCGGTGGTTCCTCGCGCCACGGCGGAAGCCGTCGCCGCTGCCGCGCACCGCATTCAGGACGGCGACAAGGAAGGCCGCCGCGAGCTTTACGAGAGGCTGAAACGTCCCCCGGACTTCACCGTGAAGTAACCGTAAGACGGCCGCGCCTCGCTTGACTTTCTCTCCGGAAAGCTGCCAGAGTGCTTTTCAGGAGCAAGAGAGGCGGTAGGTTTCTCGCCTTGGCCGCCGCCGGCTTGAGCGGTATGGCCGACCTGGACTTCGACCACTTCTTTACCGACCATCGCGTGCGCCTGGAGGCGCTCCATCGAGCTTCGGGTGCGGCGCGCTGGTCGGTCTCCCTCGAGGACTTCGCGCGCGTTGCCTGGCAGGGAATAGCTGCGGCGGCCGCGGCCAATCCCCGCGAGGTCCCGCAACTCCTCAGCACCTTGCGCGCGGAGGACCTGGCGCTTGCCTGGGGCTGCGCGCAGGGAAGCGAACGCGCCTGGGACGCCTTCTGCTCCGAATATCGTGGCGTGCTTTATGAAGCGGCCCGCGCCATCGTCCACGAAGAAGCGCAGGCGCGCGAGCTGGCGGATTCGCTCCTGACGGAACTCTATGGTGTTGATTCTTCCGCGGCCGTCCGTTCGTCCCGGTGTATCTACTTCCACGGCCGAAGCAGTCTGAAAACCTGGTTGCACGCGGTCGTCTACCGCAAGTTCGTGGATGAGTACCGACGCCAGAGGCGGCTGGAGCCGCTGCCCGAAAGCCCGGGTGACGCTGCGCCGGCTGCGAACTCGGTCTCCGAGGCCGACGACCAGCGCTATGACGCCTGCCTGAGCGAGGCCGTGGAAACCTGCCTGCGGGATCTCCCGGCGGAGGAGAAGCTCCTCCTCGGCTATTCCTATGTGCAGCAGTTGACCCTGAAGCAGATGGGGCGGTTGACCGGGGAGCACGAAGCCACCATCTCGCGTCATCTGGAGTCCTTGCGCAAGAAGCTGCAGAAACGCATCGCAGGCTACTTGCGGAATGTGAAAAAACTCAGCGCCTACGACGTTGGCCGCTGCCTGGACTTCGCCTCCCGCGGCGTGGCCGTGGAGTTGGATAAGGCGCTGAAAAGCAAATAAAAATCTGCAATGCGCGGCGTCAGGTTCGTTCTATGGTCGGAGAAGAGAGCAGGCAGGCGGCAAGGGGCGCCGTGTCGAGAATGTGAGTGAGAGATGAAAGACAGCTCAGCCTCGGACAAGCCAATTGAGAAGCTGATCGGGGACAGGCTCCGCGCCCTGCTCAAAGCTGGCGGCGCGGACTGTCCCGCGGCGGAGATGCTGGCCGCTTTCGTGGAGCGGACACTCACCCGCGGCGAACGCGAGAGCCTGCAACTGCATCTTGCAGGCTGCGCGCGCTGCCAGGAACAAGTGGCTGAACTGGTCCGCCTGAGCGAAGCTGAAGAGCCGGCAAGGGTCCAAGTGCTCGCGCCCGTCCCCGCGAGGAAGATCGCTTGGTTCCGTTGGGCGTTGGCAGCACCGGCGCTGGTGGCTCTGGTAGTGGCGGGGCTCTGGTACACCGGCGAATTTCGCCCCCTGCTGAAACAACAAGAGCAGCCCGCGCTAAAGGCGCCACCCGCTCCCGCGACTCAACCTTTGCCAGCCGGGCCGAAGGATGAATTCGCTCGAACCGCGCCGGCAGTGCGCCAGAAGATGGCCAAAACAGAGCCCGCGAAGAAGCCGAAAGGAGAGATGGTTGTACGCGAGGCACCAGCTCGCGCCCAGCTTTACACAGCCGAGCCCGCCGCGACGGTAGCAGCAGAGGCAGGAGGCGGCGCGAAAGAGGCGCAGCCGGGAAGCGCTGAGCAGGGAGCAATCGCCACGCCCAGCACGCGGGCGCGACTGGCCGCAGCAGCCCCCGCCGTCACGCGGGAAGATAAAGCAGCCTCAACGGCCTACCAAGACCACGTGGTTTCCCGCCTGGAAGCTCCGGCGGCCGCCCCGCCTCCGACCGAGCGCGAGAAAGCGGCGGAACGCGCAGCCGAAGCAGCAGGTGCCGCGCCAGCCAACGAGGCAACGACATTCCACCTCGTGAGCCCGGCTCCCCTGGTAAAGAAGGCCGTGGCCACCGCGCGCCCTGAAGGCTGGCGTGTAGGTCGGCAGGGGCTGATTCAGAAGGCCGGCGCCAACGGAACGTGGGTGACACAAACGAGCGGGGTCGACACTAATCTCCTCGACATCGCCTTCCCCACTCCTTCCGTGGGCTGGGTGGTCGGTGAGTCGGGCACGGTTCTGCGAACGACGGATGGGGGAGCCACGTGGAAACGAATCTCAATCCCGACCCGCGCCGACTTGGTCCTAGTGGTAGCCAGCGCCGAACTAAGCGCGCAGGTGGTGACGCGCGACGGCCGGACGCTTACCACTACCGACGGCGGCAAGTCCTGGAATACCACTCCCCGAGATTAAATCCCCTCCAACCTGCTAGAATGCGCTCAGATGGGGTTCGATGCCGCCCCTGCCGAGGGAGCCGGGATGCCTCGACGCTCTGACTTGTACAACCGATGGTCTCTGCAAATGCGGCGGAGCGAGCTTTTTCGTCCCGGCGAACGGGTGGGTGTGGCGGTTTCAGGCGGCCCCGACTCCGTGCTGCTTTTCGAGTTCATGAAACAATTGGCGCGCGATAAAGGGCTGGTGTTGACGGTCGTTCACTTCAACCACCGCCTACGTGGCGCAGAGTCGGACGAAGATGAGCGCTTCGTGCGTGACCTGGCAAGCCGTCACGACGTCCAGTTTATCCGCGGAGAGGCTGACGTGGCCCGGCTAGCGCGGGAAAGGCGCGGGAATTTGGAGGCCACGGCGCGCGACCTCCGCTATCGGTTTTTCTTCTCCCTAGTTCATCGCGGCCAGCTCGACAAGGTCGCCACCGGGCACACTGCCAGCGACCAGGCGGAGACAGTGTTCCTTCGTCTGCTGCGTGGCACGGGCACGCGCGGCCTGGGGGGTATCTATCCCGTGCTCGAGGGCAAGGTGGTGCGGCCTTTTCTCAGCCTCACCCGCGCCGAGATCGAGGCGGAACTCGGCAAACGAAAAACAGCGTTCCGAATCGACGCGACGAACCGTGACCTGCGATTCCGGCGCAATAAAGTCCGTCTGGAATTCTTCCCTTGGCTCCAGAAGGCGTTTGACGTCGATATCATCCCCCAGCTCAAGGAGCTTGCCGACCGCGCACGCGAAGACGAAGAATACCTCGACGCGCAGGCGCGAGAGCGCGCGCACGCTTGGCGGGTACGCGAAGGGTCCGCGGGAAAAATCCCCGTGCGCCCCTTCCTCGAATTCCCTCCCGCGTTGGCCCGGCGCGTCCTGCGCCAGATGATCCTGGCAGCCCGCGGCTCCCTGCAAGGAATTACGCACAGGCACATTGAGGCAGTGCAGCGCCTGGCCACCGAAGCCCAGAGCGGCCGAGGTCTGGCGCTGCCCGGCAACCTGGTGGCCCGCCGCGAGTTTGACTGGTTGGTCATCGGACCCCAGTCGACCAGGTGCGGCGACCCCGACTTCTTTTATGAAGTAGAGGCGCCCGCGGAGGTCGGCATTTCTCGCCTAGGTGTCACCTTGCGGTTCAAAATTGTTGGGGCGGAGGAACTGGGAAGGGCGTATAATAAACACGCGGAGTGGTGTCTAGATGCGCAGAAGTTGCCCGGAGGACTGGTGCTCCGGAACTGGCGCGCCGGTGACCGCTTTCAGCCAGTGGGGTGTCGTAAGCTCTTGAAGCTCAAGGAGCTATTTCGACAGCGGAAGATTCCCCGCGAGCAACGGGGGGCCTGGCCCGTCCTGGTGAGCGGCAAGGAGATTGTCTGGGTTCGGGACTTCCCGGTGGCGGCTTCAGTTGCCGCTTCCGCCGCTTCGCGCAACGTGCTCGTTATCACGGAGGAATCGCAACCCGCCGATAAGGCGCGCAGGGAGCTGAGATGAGAAAAACTGCCAAGCCAGCCGCCAGGAGACGCAGACCATCGGCTGGCGCTAACGCTCTCGCTGCGAACAAGTTGCGCACCGTCTATTCGGCGGTACAGCTCCGGAGGCGCGTGCGGGAACTGGCCAAGCAGATCAATCGCGATTACCAGGGCAAGAGCCTCCACTTGGTCGGGATCATGGACAATTGCTTCCTATTCATGGGTGACCTGATCCGGTTGCTTAAGGTTCCCCTGTTCTGCTCTTTCGTCCGGCCGCAAGTCCAGGACGTATCGCCGGGCGGCGTTCCCCTTCGCGAAATCAAGTACACCCCGCCTGTGGACGCGGCGGGCAAGGATATCTTGCTGCTAGACGGGATCTTGCAGTCGGGCGTGACCCTGGACCATCTTTACCGGTACATCCTCGGACAGAACCCCGCCTCGGTTCGCACGGCCCTCCTGATTGAGAAGACCGACGAGCGCAAGGTTGCCGTCGCCACTGACTATGTGGGCTTCAGGACCGCGGGAAAATTCCTGGTAGGCTACGGCCTAGGCTACCAGGAAAAATACCGGAATCTGCCCTACCTCGCCGCTCTGGGCTGAGCGACGATGAGGCCAGACCAGGAAAGGGCTTGCGGTATCTAACGGAGAGCTGGCAAGCGCCGGAGCCCGGCGGGAGGTTTGAGCGGCGGCCGGGGGAGGAAGTGCGGTGAACACGGCGGTTCGGAACATAATCTTTTGGGTGGTGATGGCAGCCTTTGCCCTGGTGATCTGGGCCGTGGTCAGGTCCAGCACGGGCGAGAAAGTCCGCGAGCTCACCTTCACCGAGTTCACCAACGAGGTAGGGAAAGACAATGTGCGCGAGGTGACCATTGAGGGCACCGTAGTCAACGGGGCGTTGAAGAAGGACAACGCCAAGTTCCGGACCACT
>JALHUF010000665.1 GCA_022866195.1 Terriglobia bacterium | reverse complement strand
CCCAAGGCCTGCTCCGGCGACATGTAGGCTACCGTCCCCATCGCCACGCCGGGGCTGGTTAAGTGCTCCTCCGCGGTTCCGGCAGTCGCGGTCGGCATCTCTCGCAGGGGTTCTTTCCCCAGCCCCCGCTTTTCCGGCGTCAATTTCGCCAACCCAAAGTCCAGAATCTTCGCTTGCCCGCGGTTCGTGACGAATATGTTTGCCGGCTTGATGTCGCGATGAATGATGCCCTTCGCGTGCGCCGCATCCAGCGCGTCGGCAATTTGGATGGCGAGGTCGAGCAGGGTATCCGTCTGTAGGGGCACGCCATGGCGTGCCCCTACGCTAATGCGCTGCTTGAGCGTCTGCCCCTCCAGCAACTCCATGGCGATGAACGGCTGGCCCTCGTACTCGTCGATGTCGTGAATCGTGCAGATGTTCGGATGATTGAGTGCCGACGCCGCGCGCGCTTCGCGCTTGAAGCGCTCGAGGGCGACAGGATCGTGTAGGGGCGAACGGCGTTCGCCCTCGCCAGGCCGCATGCCATGCGCCCCTACCAGGAACTTCAGTGCCACCAGCCGGCCGAGCTTGGTGTCCTCGGCCTTATAGACCACACCCATACCGCCGCCACCGAGCTCCTCCAGGATGCGGTAGTGGGAAACCGTCTTGCCAATCACCGGAATGCCCTTCCTTTGTCGCCATCTTAGGCCGCGCCCTGGAACATGTCAACGCGGCGAGGGCTACTTGGGGAGGTTCAACCGTCGCAAAGGGTTTCAGGGATTCTCAGAAGGTTCGCGTTCTTCGTTGGTCCTGGCCCGCGCCGAACACCTCCCGCTCAGCGGATCATGGAGAACTTCGCCGGGGTAAGAATCAGGTTGGTGATGTTGCGCACGATCTCGCCCCCGCGCCGGACCGACTCCTCGCGCAGCTTCTGCCAGTCCGGGTCATCGCGGAACGCGGCCCACGCTTTCTCGCGCTGGGCCTGGCTTTCAAAGGGTATCAGGTACGCCATGTTGGGCTGATTCGGCCCGATGAGCGTATCCGCGTAGAGGACCGGATGAATGCCGCTCTTGTGGAACAGCTCAATTTCACCCCCGGCAAAGCGCTCGTGCAGACAGCCTAGTTGCTTCCACGTCGGCGCCTCGTAAATCCGCAGCTCAAAGATCTTGTGGAGAGGGTCGCCGGCAGCGGCAGGCTTTACAGGCGGTGAGAACGGGGTCGCAACCAGGAGCATCGAGTCCTCGCGGTGGAAGGCTGGCCCCTCCTTCTCGAGCTCCGTCACGGCCGCCGCCCAATCGGGGTCAGCCGCAAGCTCTTTCCACACCGCTTCCCTGTCGGCCAGCGACGCGTAAACGCGTATGAACCAGACAGCGGGAATATCCGGCCCGATATCCACCGTGAAGACACCCACGGGGCCGAAACGGTGTTTCTGCCATAACGGCAGGGCGCGCTTCTCCAGCCATCCTAGGGCGTTATTCATCTGGGTGCCTTGCTGCAGTCGAAACGTTACAAATTCCGCCAAGTAAGCTGCCGTGGACGGCTCGGCACCCCGGCCCGCGGACCCGATGCCCAGCATAGCGGCGGAGGCCATGGCTGCACCCGAGGCGCTTTCCAAGAAAAACGAGCGACGGTTAATCATGTTCCTACCTCGAAAGGGATGTGTGCGTTTTCGGCGGCTACAATGACCTGCTTCGCCGCCAGCGTCAAGGTCTTTAGCGAAGGGCGAGTCCGTTGTTGTTTTCCTTGCCGCGCGCCAGGCTGTGCCGGATAGCTGACTTCTTCGCTATTAGCTTGTCGCGGGGGGGGAAATGGGGCGCGGCAGAACTAAGGTTCATACTGGGCTACCCGCGAGCCTCCAAATATGCTAGAGTGTGCCCGCTATGAAAGCACCCAAGTGTCCTCATTGCGGCTCGACTCATATGAGCCGCTCGCCGAGCGGAAAGAACCTGCTCTGCCTGAGCTGCAACCACGTCCTGATACAGCCGCGTGCAAAGGGAGTTCGCAAGGAAAAGGCGAGGACGGAGCCTTCGCCTGGCGAAAAAGGCCCTGGGCCAGAACGCGCGGCATGACGTAGGGCAGCTCGCGTGCGCGGACCTGCGCCGCGTGGCAGGATGGGCGTTTCGATCTACGCGCGAGCCGTAACCTTGG
>JALHUF010000664.1 GCA_022866195.1 Terriglobia bacterium | reverse complement strand
ATAAGCAGGCGAGTGCTCGCCTGGCCATGGATGAGCTCCAGCGCAAGCTCAACGACATGCTGCGGGGCGCTCAGGAACAGTTCGGGAAGAACGTCCTCGAGGCTCAGCCGAAGGGTCTCAAGGACTTCCTGGATAGGTTACAGAAGGCCGGGGATGAGCACTTGGATTCCGCGGCCAGAGACCTGCAAAGGCAGGCAGCAGACACCTTGCTGCTCTTGGCCGATGAATTGAAGACATCCGGAAAGGCGGCGGTCGAGGAGATGAGGAGACAGCTCGCGGCCCTCACGCGTGAGACGTTGGAGACCATCAGTAAGGATACCCGGGCCGCACAGCTCTCCGCCGCGGCGCTGGAGGCCGCCGGGAAGGCCGCCGTTGAGGAGACGCGGGAAAAGCTGGCCCTCTTGAGCGCAGAAACCCTGGAAACTCTGACCCAGGAAGCCAAGACCCTGGCAAGAGACTACCCCGTCCACATTCGCAAGACGCTTCAGGAGTTTCAGGACCAGCGAACTCGCGAGCTTGAGGATCATCTCCAGAAGGCACTGGAGAAACAGCGCCAAGCCGTGCTGAAGCAGATCCAGAAAGTGAGCGAGGACGCCGCCGATCAGGCGGTGACGCAGCTCAGAACCAAGTCCGACCAGGTCATTAATGAAGTAGCCGACGGATTCACCAAGACCCTGGGCGAGAGACTTCAGCAGCACTCCGAAGCCCTAGTACAGAGCTTCCAGGCCCGTATGGAACAGACGGCCCGCGCCCTCCACGAGCGGAGCGTGGAAGAAATCGGAGGAAGAATCCGGGAGCTTACCCTTAAGCAGATTGAAGAATCCGACGCGGAACTTGATAAGCGGGCCGCAGAAAACCTGGAGCTGGTCACGGAGCAACTGAAGGAAAGACAGGAGCAAACGGTAGAAGAGGCAACGGAACTCTTCCGCAACACCATTGGGCAGATGTTCGCCGCGCTCCAACTCGGCCCCAAGAAGCCCCCCGAAGGCGAAGGCCCCAAGAAACGCCACTAAGCCGCGACCCCGCGCGTCAACTTTCTCACCTGCAGCGATTCACCGTACCCCAATAGCCTTAGGCGTGGTGTGTTGAACCGAATGGTCAGGAAACAGCTCGAAAAAGAAAGAAGGCAGAATGCCGAAGCCTGCGCCCCGTAGCACGGGCCTCGACCTTCTACCTCCAGTCTTCTGGCTCCTGCTTTCCGGCCTACACTTTCAGGTTTTTTAAGTACTCGAAACTCATCTTGACGCTTTCGAGCGGCGGCCGCTCGCAGTCGTCTTGCTCGACAAAGTAATGCTGCATGCCGCCCTTGGGCGCCGCGGCAAAGATGGGCTTCCAATCAATGCTGCCGTGACCCACTTCCGCAAACAATCCCCTCCGGGCATCCAGTTCGGTGGAGGGAGGCGGAGTGCCCTTGAGATCCTTGATGTGCAGCAGCGGGAACCGACCGGGATGCTTCTCGAGGTAGGCCACCGGGCTCTGGCCGGCGTGCGTGACCCAGAAGCAGTCCAATTCAAAGTTCACCAGCTTCGGATCCAGCGCCTTGAGCAGGTAATCAAAGGCGGTCCCCTCACCGTACTTCTTGAACTCGAAATTATGGTTGTGATAGCAGAAGTGGATACCGGCCTTCAAGGTCTGTTCACCCGCCTTGTTGAACAGCTCGGCCAGCTTCTTGTAGTCATCGAACGATCGGCGTTCGTTAGGCTCCAGGATGGCATTCACCATGTACTTCATGCCCACGGTCCTGGCGTCATCGATATGCTTCTGCCAGTTCGACTTGATGTGATTTGTCATGTAATGGCCACTGGGAGCCGCGAGGCCGTTGTCCTTCAAGAGCTTGGCGAACTCGGCAGCGGGCTTGCCGTAGAAATCGTAAAGCTCGGCCTCTTTGTACCCGATCTCCGCCACTTTCTTGATGATCCCGGGCACGTCTTTGGCAAGGTCGTCGCGTAAGGTGTAAAGCTGCAAGCCCACTGGCTTGCCCAAGGGATAAGAGAACAGAACATCCGACCACTTGGTGCCCGCAGCGATGGCCGCGGCACCAAGGGCGGTATTACGGAGGAAATCTCTTCGGTTTGTCATAAGTCTCAACTCTCCTCGCCTGCAATTTCGCCACAGAATTAGTACACCACGCCGCGCACCCTGTGCAACCGAAAAACTCGCTTGCCCATCCAGGGTCGCATCTCGGCACTCCCAGACAAGGAACCCAGCTCCCCCCGCGCGTTGCGGGCTAAGCGTGTTAGCATAGGATGATGCCTCAGCTACATTGCGCGCCTGCCGAGACTGCCACCACCCTGAAATTCATGCGCCTGGCCCTGCGTGACGCCCTGCGGGCCCAGAAGGAAGGAGAGGTGCCGGTAGGCGCGCTAGTAGTCCAAGACGGCCGCTTGATCGCGCGCGCCCACAACCGCCCAATTCACCTGAAGGATCCGTCGGCCCACGCGGAAATCCTCGCCTTGCGTCGCGCCGCGCGCAAGCTGGGGAACTACCGCCTGACGGCCTGCACGCTCTATGTTACAATCGAACCGTGTGCGATGTGCGCCGGAGCTATCGTGCAAGCGCGTCTCCGGCGCGTGGTATTCGGCGCGAGCGATCCCAAGGCAGGCGCGTGCGGCTCGACTCTCACGGTCCTCAATCATCCGAAACTGAATCATAAGGTCGAGATCGTGAGCGGGGTGCTTGCTGAGGAGTGCGCACTGAGGTTGCGCGACTTCTTTCGAAAGAGAAGGAAGAAGCCGAAGAAAGGCTAAGCCCCCTCTTTCGAATTGCGAGTTTCGTTTTTCTTGACCGGAGAGGTACCGAAGCGGTCATAACGGGGGCGCCTCGAAAGCGTCTTGCCTGCCAAAAGCGGGCACGTGGGTTCGAATCCCACCCTCTCCGCCATGCACCGTACGGTGCATGGCTCTGCCAGGCGGTATTCGCTTCACTCCTTTAATCCTTTCGGGCCCAGACGCGCCCGAATCAGTCTAGAATGTCCCCGCGAGCAGAGCGATTTCGCGGCTTCGGTGGTGACCCATGCCTTTCGAGTTTCTGGATGCGCTCAAGGAAAACTGGAAGCCCGTCTCGAAAGCGGCGCGCATAGGTTGGCTGGCGTTCTATGTCCTCTTCCTGCTCTACGCGTTCGCCAGCCAAGGCCCTTCTCTGTTCATTGATCTCGCCTTCGTGCCCATTCACGAGGGCGGACACCTGCTCTTTCGCTGGTTCGGAGAGACCCTGGCGGTACTGGGCGGCACGATTCTTCAGCTCTTCGTGCCGCTGGCCATTGCCGTTTACTTCCTATTCCAGCGCCAAGCCACGGGCACCGCCCTCGCCGCCTTTTTCTTCTTTGAGAACTTCCTCAGCGTGGGAACCTATATGGCCGACGCGCGGGCAATCGCGCTCGACTATGTCACGATAGGTGAAGGGGAAGCCCTGCACGATTGGACCACGATGTTCATCAAGCTGGGACTGCTGGAATATGACACGACCATCGGGCACACGGTGCGCGGGCTGGGTTGGCTGGGGATGGTGGGAGTGGTCGTCTGGCTCTGGTGGAGAACCAGACCAACTGCCCAGGCGAGAAACAACGCTCGGCTCTAACTGCGGACAGGTTGAGTCGGGGGCAGGTTCCGGCTGCCGTACCGGCAACCGACACGTCAGCTTGCGGAGGCTATTGCCTGCATTTCGCGAACCCAATTGCCAATCCAGCGAACAGGTCTAGCGAGCCGGTCCTACTGGCAGCCGGAGAATCGTTCTGAGCCGCTCCGGCGGGACGCGGCGCGGGTCAGAGAGATAAATCTCGTGATGCGGGCCGTGGCAAACCAGGCCCTTCTCCTGCGCGAGACTCAGCATCTGCGCAATGGTTTCGCCCTCTTTCTCATATGGCCCGACGTGCAACACCTGGACGCAAAGACCCTCATTGATTTTCTCCAGGACAACATCAGCCACCTCCGGGCCCTTTCCTTTCTCCTTCAGCGCCTTCACTGCGGCATCAAGGTCCTTCTTCTGGATGAAGTCCGGCACGCGAATTATCAGTTTCCAATTTCACTGGTCAATTGGGACGGCTGAGAAATCCAGTCCCTCTTTGTCTCCCCACCAGAGACCTTCCAGGTGGCACACCTTGTAGTCCTGGCCGGCAAACTTCCTGGTCATTTTGATGGTGAAGGCAACGCCGTAGAGTGCGCCGATGTGTTTCTGGAACAACTCCCCCCCGGGCTTCCCTTTCCCCGTAATCGTGAGGTGTTTGGCGGGTCTGACCTTCACCAACACGGGCTTCTTGGGGGTGAGGTATTCGGCTTTGTGCTCCTTATAGAGGTCGAGCTTCGTTGCGGCAGGCATCTCCTCGCTTTTCTGCAAACATTGATTCATTGAATCATTGGCTCATTGAGCGATTGCCCGGAGTCGTGCGTTTCCAGAGGAAAGTGGGACCAATGTCCCCTACTAGCGCACTGCCTCAGCCATTCAATGGGTCAATGAAACAATGACTCAATGATTCAATTCTTCAAATACTTGTCGTACCACGCCAGGACGCGGGTCAGCAGATCAAGCTGGTGGGCGCGTTCCCGGAAGCCGTGGTGTTCGCGCGGATAGACCACCATCTCCGCAGGCACCCCCAGCATCCTCAGGCCGTTAAAGAACTCCCAGCCCTGGCTCACCGGCACACGCTCATCGGAGTCGCCGTGCAGCACCAACGAGGGCGTTTTGCAGTTCTTCAGAAACGTCATGGCGGAGTGGTTGTCGTACGCGGCACGCCGGTTGAACGGAATGTCGAAGAAGTAGTTGCGCAGGAAGCTAGGCGTGATATCGGTGGTGCCGTCGAAGCTGAAGAGATTGGTGACCGCAGCGCCCACGACGGCGGCTTTGAAACGGTTAGTCTGCGTCACCGTCCAGGAAGTCATGAAGCCGCCGTAGCTCCAGCCGCCAATGCCCACGCGGTCAGGATCGGCGAATCGCCGCGGCGCAGCGGCGATTTCGTCGAAGGAGAACGACTCGTCCAGCACGGGACGCAGAGCGCCGGTGACTACCTCCGGAAGCACCTCGGTCTCGATCTCCCGGCAGATCGCGGCGCGCGTCGTGTCGCCGAGGCGGCCCAGGCTCGACGACGAGATCTCCACT
>JALHUF010000663.1 GCA_022866195.1 Terriglobia bacterium | reverse complement strand
GCCCTCGCCCTTCGGATCAATCTGACGTCCATGGTACCCCACGATGAACTAGCCTCAACGCGGTACTGCCTTGCGAACCCCGGCTGGGAGTATCTGATCTTTCTGCCGGAAGGCGACGAGGTGACGGTGGACCTATCGGCAGTTTCGGGGGACCTGGCTGTTGAGTGGATGCACCCTGTTGAGGGTACGATCGTGCGGGGAGGAAGCGTGAGCGGTGGCGGGAAAGTCGGCTTTGCTGTGCCTTTCGGCGGTGCGGCCATCCTCCATGCTAGAAAGGGTTGACAGTCCGCCGCGGCCTGCCGGGTGGAGAGACCCAGTTTGTCAAACAGTCCCAGGCCTTTGATCAGGAGGCAAAATGCATCGACGTGAATTCCTGAAAAAGACGGTCGGTAGCGCGGCGGCATTCTCCGCCTGCTCATCTCTTTCCGGCCGTCCGGCACCGATCGGCATCCTGCAACAGGTCCCGGGCTATGCCGCTTCGCCGGCTCCCGCGAAAGGCCCACTCCGGGTTCATCCTGACAACCCCCGCTACTTCACTGATGGAAGCGGGAAAGCCATCTTCCTGACGGGCGCGCACACCTGGGCCAACTTCCAGGACATCGGCATCGCTCCCCTCCCTCGCTTCGACTGGCGGGCCTATATCGACATGATGGTGAAACACAACCACAACTTCATGCGCTTCTGGCACTGGCTGCAGGCGGCCTACGCTCCCTGGACCGACGAAAAGATGCTCGTCGACCCGTTGCCGTATCTGCGTACTGGACCCGGGACGGCCAAGGACGGACTCCCCAAGTTCGACCTCAACAAGTTCAATCCCGCCTATTTCGAGCGCATGCGCACGCGGATCATTGATGCGCGCGATCACGGCATCTACGCCGCGGTGCAACTGTTTCAGAGTTTCAGCGAGAAGAAGGGAGGGGCGCCGTGCGATCCCTGGGTGGCGCATCCCTACAACGGCGCGAACAACATCAACGGCTTCGATGGCGAAAAACCCGGGACGGGAATGGTGGATATCGACCGCTGCGACGTTCGTGAAGCCCAGGGGAAGCACCTCCGGCGAATCATCGACACGGTTAACGACCTCGACAACGTCCTCTACGAAGTGATCAACGAAGGCGGGAACAAGGATTGGGACTGGTGGGTCGTCGATTTCATGCACGAACAGGAGGCGAAGATGGGTAAGCCTCATCCGGTCGGCTTGACTCAGAATGGCGAATCTGTCGAGCAAATGCGCGCGAGTCCCGCAGAATGGATCTCCATTGGAATCGCTGCCGGCCAGTTCTGGAAAACGGACCCCCCAGCTTGGGACGGCAAGAAAGTTAGTGTGGCTGATACGGATCACCTTTGGGGCCACGGGGGGACGCCTTCGTGGGCCTGGCAATGCTTCGTGCGCGGGCACAACACGCTCTTAATGGACTCTTGGGACCCAATTCCGGGCCGTCCCTGCGGCGAAGAGAATTGGGCGGCGCGTCCTGGCTACGCGAGCCGCGATTTGAATCGCCGTGACCATTGGACTTGGGAACCAGTTCGCAAGGCCATCGGAAACACGCGCACACTCGCCCAGCGCGTGAACTTGGCAGCGATGGTTCCCCACGATGATCTGGCGACGACGAAGTACTGTCTAGCGAATCCGGGAGTGGAGTACAGTGTCTACCTGCCGGAGGGCGATGAGGTGACGGTGGACCTCACCGGTACATCTGCAACATTCGGCGTGGAGTGGATGCACCCCGTCGAGGGGACGATCACTGCGGGCGGTAGCGTCAAGGGCGGAGGCAAACCCAATTTCGCCGTGCCGTTCCCGGGCGCGGCCACGCTCTATCTGCGGAGGAGTTAAGCGAGCCTGCTCGGCTTGCGTCTGTCAAAGTGAGTTGAATTCCACTGGAGGTCGAAATCATGTCCGCAAGGAATAGGTTCTCATACTTGTGTCGGCTGTGGATTCTCGTGGCGGGACTCCTGACGGTCGCCGGCGCGGTCCGTCCGGTCCAGGGGGCTCCGACGCAAATCGCCTTTTCTCAGTCGGCGGCAACCGTTGAGGCGTACGACTTCGTCGAAGTCACTCTGAATGTTGCGTCGCCGGACGCGAAAAATCCATTTACAGATGTTGCTGTTGAAGGACAGTTCGGGAAGGCCGGCGACAGCCAGCGGTTAGCTGTGGCTGGCTTCTGTGACTCCGCTGATGGAACTGTCTTCCGTATCCGATTTATGCCATCGGCGCCAGGTGATTATGCTTACTCGGTAAGCTATCGGCGGGGTGGTTTCGAGCAAACGTATACGGGTACATTCCGGGCCTCCAACGGCCATCGGCGAGGCCCTATCCGTGTCGATCCCAAGTATCCTTGGCACTTCATTTGGGAAGGCACCGGGGAGCACTACTTCTTCAACGGCACCACCGCGTTTTTTCTGATGGGCTGGCGCGAGGAGAGGGTCATCAACTACATCATTGAGCGCTTGCACAATCTCAAGATTAACCGCATTCGTGCGCTCCTTGCGGGGGCCACGGAAACTCTCTGGGGCGAACCCGTGATGCCGGGCAACAATTTCACATTGTCCCTGCGACCCTGGATTGCGGAGAGGCCTGAGAATCTCGAAAAACCAGGGATCGATTTCGCCCGCTTCAACATTCCCTACTGGCAGAAGTGGGAGCGCCTGCTGCGTTTCGCGCGGGACCGCGACGTGGTTATTTCCGCGATTTTGGATATCTCGACTCACAATGCTCAGCCGGTTGCTGGCAGCGAAGACGAGCGACGGTACATTCGCTATGCGGTGGCACGGCTCAGCGCGTTTTCAAACATCACTTACGACCTGGGAGACGATCTCGACAGCTTCCGCGACGAGAAGTGGGCGCACGAGACGGGAACCCTGATCGAGACCTGGGACCCCTATAAGCACCTCGCCACCAGCCATCCGGTGCATCGAGTGCACCAGGACCGCGCCTCCGACTGGTTCGGGTTCACTTCCATCCAGAACTGGTCGCACCAGCAGCACGCCCTGATGCTGGAGGAGCGGCAGATTCAGATGAAGACGGGACGGATCATCCCGCAGACGAACGAAGAGTACGGATACGAGGACCACTATCCGCACTGGGCGCCGGCGCCGCCGGGAAATTCCGCGGAGACTCTACGTCAGATGGCCTGGGACATCGCGATGGCAGGGGCCTACGGGACGGCCGGAGAGAGTTGCCGCCGCGGCACAAACATCTGGCCGGACTCCGGGGGCGGCTGGATCAACGGGCGGGGCGATGACACCATGGTCATGCTCAAAGGTTACGAGCACCTGGTGGATTTCTTTACCAGCTTCGAGTGGTGGAAGACGGAACCGCACGATGAACTTGTCAGCAAAGGCGCCTATTGCCTTGCCAAGCCCGGCGAGATCTACGCGGTGTATCTCCCGATACGTCCTCTGTGCGGGAACGAAGAACACTTCGGGTACAAAGACGAATGCGGCGAGGTCACGATTAAGCTCGAGCCGGGGACCTATGACGCGAAGTGGTTCAGTGCCTCCACGGGGGAAATCGTCCCACTGCCTCCCGTCCAAGGGCCGGTCTGGACCATTCCCGAAGCCCCGGGCTGGTTGGACTGGGCGCTGCTGCTGAGGAGGACCGACAAGTGATGGAACGACTCCCTGTGGGGCCACGAATGCTGACGCGCAGTTTCCATCGTCAGAATGGTCGGCCGCAACAACGCTGGGAGAACCGCTAGCTATGGAGGTCAGCATGGCACTGAAATCATCGAGGAACAGCGTCTGGAGCGATTACTGGAGGCTCGCCGTGGTTTTTTTGGTTCCCTGCCTTTGCGCCTTGTGGGTATTGGCTCACACTCAGGGGGCGAATGCCCTGGCGGGGGAGACGGGCACGGGGCCCATAGGGTTGCATCCCGAGAATCCGCACTATTTCATCTTTCAGGGAAAGCCGACGGTGCTGATCACTTCCGCCGAGCACTACGGAGCGGTCGTGAACAAGGATTTTGATTACCTCGCCTATTTCGATGAACTGAAGTCTTACGGACTCAACTACACGCGCATCTATCCGGGTTTCCTGTTCGAGCCCCAGGGGAAATTCGGAAATGGCAATACCCTGGGCCCAAAGCCAGGGAGCCTGGTGCTGCCGTGGGCGCGTAGCAAGGAGCCGGGGTACTTGTTCTGCGGCAACAAGTT
>JALHUF010000662.1 GCA_022866195.1 Terriglobia bacterium | reverse complement strand
GCCGGCGAACGATTGCACCGAGGAAGTCAGCGTAACCGCCGCGGCACCACCTAATGTCTTCAAGAACTCACGTCGCTGTCCCATGGCTTATGACCGTCGAACCTCTACAGGGTGGGCGAGTAAGGATATATAGCCTCACGCATAATTCCGAGCCCCGAGAAAACGGCGTAAAGAATAGTTGAAGCCCCTTCCTCCGTCAACAAGCCGATTGCCTGCCAAAGGCGGGGTCACAGCACCGCTGTCTGGGCGAATCACAATCCCGTCGCGACCAGGCCCACTGGGGCCCTTTCCAGGGGGAGATAGTCCGCCGGGCCCTACGCGGCTTTCTTGAGAAGCCGGGCGTAGCACTCGCAGTCGCGCTTCAGGAAGCAGACAAAGACAACCTTCTCGATCGTTGTGCTCCCCTCAAGGAACTTCTTGATTTCCTCGATGGCGGTCTTTGCCGCGCCTTCGTAAGGGAAGCCGTAAGCGCCCGTGCTGATGCAGGGGAAGGCGATGGTCTTGATGCCGTGCTGTTCGGCCAGGGCTAACGAGTTGCGGTAGCAGGCGGCCAGTAGCTTGTCCTCTGCGCGGCCTCCGCCGTGCCAGACCGGGCCGACCGTGTGAATGATCCATTTGGCGGGCAGCTTGTAGCCCTGGGTGATCCGCGCCTCACCCGTCGGACAACCGCCGAGCTTCCGGCACTCTTCGAGCAGCTTGGGCCCCGCCGCGCGATGAATCGCGCCGTCCACGCCACCACCACCCAGCAGCGTCGCGTTCGCCGCGTTCACGATGGCGTCTACCTGCTGCTTCGTGATGTCACCCAGAACCAGTTCGATCCGCTCAGGCCTCATTCCATCGGACATCCTAGCACGCCAAGGATTCAGAGCGTCTGCATCATGCCGCGGCTGTGATGGGGCCCCTGATCTCGCTGACGATGGTAGTGGTGGTGCTGGTTGTTGGTGGGGTGGTGGGGATTGTCGTGCTCATGGTCTTGGTGATTGTGGTGGGGATGGCGGTCACCGGCGCAAGGTCGACGACAGCGACATTGGACGTGGGATTGGCACTGATGAAAGCGATGGGGACCTGTTTGCTGTCGGGCCGCTATTGAGAATTCGAGCGAAAACGGGTTGACCCTAGTTCTCAACCGAGTTGACTTCTATATGGTTCGTATGCTAGAATTTCGTGTCGCGTGAGAAAGAAGGCTTGTTCTTTTCTCATCTGATGCCATTTCATTATACTGCAACCATATGAAGAGCAACTTGCGTGAGAAACCCGCCGGACGAGTCATCCCGCTCGTTCACTATGCCGAGACGACTCCCTTGCTCACCCTGGGAGATCTCCGGCGACGTTACGGACGTAAAGGCGGCGACCCTTGGATGTATGCCGTAATCTCTAATCTGAAGCGCGAAAGACGCATCCGTACTGTGTGCCCTGGCGTTTACGCCGGAGCGCTGAGCCAAGTGCCGCTGAACCGCTACGCCGTCCCCGGCAAACTGCGTGAGGATGCCGTCATAGCCTTTCATTCCGCGCTGGAGTTTCATGGGGTGGCCAATCAGGTATTCGAAACCGTTTACTATCTGTCGCAGCGTCCGCGCCGCGAGGTCAAATACGAGCAAGTCACATATCATTGTGTCACACCTCCAAAGCGGTTAGTGCAGGCCGGGCAGGCAGATTTCCAGGTAGACACGCACTCAGGCGGGATTCGCGTCGCCGGGCGCGAGCGCGCGCTTGTAGATTGCCTACACTCGCTTGAATACAGCGGAGGTGTGGATGAGCTTGACCGCTGTCTGGCGATGTTTCCCTCCTTCGACTTTGAGGCGGCCTTCAAATACCTCAGGTTGCTGCGTCGTCCCTGGCTCTTCGCGCGCGTGGGCTATCTGCTGGATCGCCATGCGGAGAAGCTCTTCTTCGGCGGGAAATGGCGCGATGCCTTCTTGCGACGCGTGCCGCGAGGCGTAGTCTATTTGGAGCGCAAGCGTCCCGGGTGTCGTTGGGTAGCCACGTGGAACTTAATGGTTCCCCCGGGCTTGGCTGAACTCCCCAAGCAGGCGGAGCGCGGATGAAGTACAGCGCTTCCTACATGAGCGAGATTGCGCGCACAACCGGCTTCGATGCGGCGAACCTGGAAAAGTCGCTTCGCCTGAGAGAAGTCCTCCGCGAGTTTGCCCGGCATCCTTTTTTGCAGGGTAGGTTGGTCCTGAAGGGGGGTACCGCTGTCAACCTCTTCTTGTTTGGCTTGCCCCGACTCTCCGTGGACGTCGACTTGAACTATGTTGGTCAGGTCGAGCGCGAGGGAATGCTGAAGGAACGGCCACTCGTGGAGCGGGCTGTGGAGCAGGTCTGCCGGGGGCTAGGCTATGGAGTCCAGCCGGGCGTAAACGAGCATGCCCTCCTTGAGTACTACCTCGGCTTCGTAGATCATGGTGGCAAGAGGGGCCATATCCAGGTCGAGATCAACTTCCTTATGCGGGTTTGCGCACTGCCGCCCGCGGAGCTTGAAGCGGCCCGGGTGCCTGACGAAATCCCCTGCCGATTCCTTGTGCTCGCGGTGGAAGAACTCATTGCCGGTAAACTGAAGGCCATGATCGAGCGGAGCCATCCGCGTGACCTCTACGACCTTTATCGGTTTCAGCAAGCGCGGCGGCAACACGACGCCGCGCTCCTGCGGAAGCTAACTGTGCTTTTCGCAAGCACTCTGGACCGGGACTTGCGCGAGTACGAGCCGGGACGATACTCCCGCATCGAACAGGCCGAAATCGAGCGGCTGCTTT
>JALHUF010000661.1 GCA_022866195.1 Terriglobia bacterium | reverse complement strand
TTCTTTGAGGCGGTGCGCGGCGACGCCATTTATCGCAGCGCGTCGTTCTTGGCTGGAAAGTTGGGCCAGCGCGTGGCCGGTGAGAATGTGACGATTCTGGATGACGGCATCCGCGCGGGAGGTTTCGGTTCGCGACCCTTCGACGACGAAGGGGTCCCTGCCTGCATCACACCTGTGATCGAGCAGGGCACGCTCGGCAATTACCTCTTGAATTGCTACACGGCGCGCAAGCTGAACCTGAAGACCACCGGCACACGGCAGGTAGAAATCTTGCGCGCGCCCAGCTTGCGCAACGCGCGCTCAGCCGCCTTGCGCCCCACCGCTACGGGATCCTCCAGAGCCGAGGGGCGCCGGGCCACCGAATACCAGTAATCGCGCTGCATGCCACCGTTCTGCGCAATGGGCGCCACCGAAACGGCGCACTAGGAGGCGCGGTAACTTCCCGCAAACCCCAACGAGTTGGCGTAAGCTTTCGTGCCCCAACTGGCCTCGAACCAGGCACCCTCGGAATTTCGAATGCGCGGATCGGTAGCGAGCGCTGCCTCCTCGGCGCGCCGGGCGAACCGAATGCGATCGTCCGTAGAAAGCTCCGCGACCTCGGGCGAGAAAAGCTCCAGATCGCCGGCGTGACGACCCAGCAGCTCAGCCGCCGGCAGCCCACTCGCCGGATCTTCGGAAGTGGCCCTGGCCATCACCAGCGTCCGCTCCACCAGCCTGGCCAGCGACGCCGCGGAAAAGTCACTGGAGAATGACGTGGCGCTGCGCGTGCCAAAGAACACCCGTAACCCGAGAGCCTTGGAAGCCGCCTCTTTCAGGCTTTCGATCTTGCCCAGGCGCAGGACGGTGGAGAATACATCGGCCTCGCGCACCACGACGTCGGCCGCCGTCGCCCCCGCGTGCAAGGCGCGGGCCACTAACTCGATGGCGAGTTGTTCCAGGGCGTTTTCCGACATCCTCAGACCAGCCACGGGTGATGAACGACGAGAGGGCCCTCTTGCCTCGTCACTCGTCACTTGGCCGCCGCGGCGGACTTGTCACTAATCACTGAAATGACTGCGCGCTGCGCGGCGCGGTTCCCCCTACAGTCAGCCGGCTCACCTTGATGGTAGGGATACCGACCCCCACGGGCACGCTTTGCCCATCCTTACCGCACGTGCCGATGCCCGGATCGAGCCGAAGGTCATTTCCCACCGCAGTCACGCGCGTCAGCACCGTGGGGCCGTCACCGATGAGCGTTGCGCCCTTGACGGGCGCCGTGACCTTGCCGTCTTCAATCAGATAGGCTTCCGAGGCCGAAAACACGAACTTGCCGTTGGTGATGTCCACCTGGCCACCGCCAAAATAGACGGCATAGAGGCCGCGGCGGACGGAGCGGATGATCTCCTGCGGGTCCTCAGAGCCCGCGAGCATGCAGGTGTTGGTCATGCGGGGCATGGGGATATGCTCGTAGCTTTCCCGGCGGCCGTTGCCGGTGCGCGTGGACTTCATCACCAAAGCGCTCAGCCGATCCTGAAGGTAGCCCCGCAAGATCCCGTTTTCGATGAGCACCGTACGCTCGGTGGGCGCGCCCTCGTCGTCCACGTTGAGCGAACCGCGCCGGCCAGGAATAGTCCCGTCATCCACCACCGTGCAGAGCTCCGAGGCCACACGCTGGCCGATTCGCCCGCAAAAGGCCGAGATGCCTTTGCGGTTAAAGTCCGCTTCGAGGCCGTGGCCGATAGCCTCGTGCAACAGAATGCCAGGCCAGCCGGGCCCCAGCACCACTTCCATTTCTCCTGCCGGCGCCTCGCGTGCTGCAAGTTGAACCACGGCTTGGCGGGCAGCCTCGCGGGCAAAACTCTCCGGGCTGTTCTCGCCCTGGAAGAATTCCAACCCCACACGTCCTCCGCCACCGCTCGAACCGGACTGGAGGTTGCCGTTTTCTTGCGCGATGGTGAAAACGCCCAGACGCACCAGGGGTTGAAGATCTGTGACCACGCGTCCGTCGGAGCCCGCCATCAGAATATGCCGGACCTGATCGCCATAGCTGACACGCACCTGGCGGATGCGTGGGTCGTAGGCGCGCGCGGCGCCATCGCCTCGCTGCACCAGGTCGAGTTTCTCTGTCAGGTCACGCTCCGTGGAGGGTACTGGCACGTGGTAAAGATTGTTGGGGGATTCAACCGTGGTCAACCCGACGGTGGAGACGTGCGCCGGACCGCTGGCGATACGCGCCGCAATCCGTGCCGCCTTGAGAATCTTCTCCGGCGTCAGGTCGTCTGTGTAGGCGTAGCCCGTCTGCTCTCCCGCGAGCACCCGCACCCCGCACCCCATCGAAATGCCCTCGGTGGCACTCTTCACCAGCGATTCGTCGAGGAGAATCGAGGAGGTAGTGGTGTATTCGAAATAGAGATCGGCGTAGTCGCCACCCTCGGAGAGCGCCGCGGCAAGGTAGCGTTCAAGGTCAGCTTCCCTCAGGCCATAGTGCTCAAGGAAAAAATGGTCTCGCTGGGGCATCGTTCAGTCTCGATCAGGCAAGCCTGCACGGTCAGGTAGCAGGTTCGATACCGGAATTTTCACCCTAACACACGCTCCAGAACGTGTCAATTTTGCCGACCTCAACCGTCGGGAGAGGCCGCCGCTCGAGCCGCGGAGGCGCCTCTGGCTTCCCCACCCGCTGCCGCCTCACCGTCCGACCAAGGAACATCCCAACGAAAGGGGCTCAACAACAGGAGCCCGACCGGCGCTCTGCTTCTTATCCCCGGCCTCGGCTGCCGACATGGTGGCCCGCGGAACCCCACAGGCAAAGAAATGAGGGGCAGGACAAACACCTCTGCTGCCCTCGCCCCTCGCCACCGTGCAACGTCCTACTGAGATTTGGAGGCCACGTTCCAGCCGTCAACTTCGACGACCGGGCTGG
>JALHUF010000660.1 GCA_022866195.1 Terriglobia bacterium | reverse complement strand
GACGAAAGCCGCAATTCAGGAGCCGATAATAGGCCTGGATAGCACTGTCTCCTCCGTTGACGTCTTCCATCAGGAAAGAAGAAGTTCCCAAGGCCGTTTCCACGGGGTATTCCAGGGGAAGACAACAGTCGAGCTCTTCAGGGATGCCGTCTGGAAGATTCTGCATATGCGCGAATCCTGCGATTGCACCTTGTTTCCTGGCCCACTGGAATATCGGATAGGTGTATTCCGCGAAAACGGTCTTCGCCTGCTTGAGACCGAGGATGACCAGGTGCCCGCCAATTACCTTCCGCTCGAACGTGACGCCTTTGGGATCGTAGTGCCACTCTGCGTCCCAGTGCAGGATGCGCTGGGGAGTCGAAGCCGGATGGTCCTCACCGTTGGTGCGTAGGAAGTCTTTTTCCGCGTGTTTAACCTCGCCATTACCGACGTCGCCGAGCACGGCGATAACCGCCAGATCCTCTACCTTCATTCCTGCCAGAAGCTCTTCCGGAGTGAGCATCTCCTTGGCATCGGAGCGGCCGCAGAGAATCCCGCGATGCACGTGCGGATCGCCTGCGAACCACCCCGGTGGTTCAGGGCCCGAGGCCTCGTTGCCCCCAGGCGCTGCCTCCCTCGGGATTTCTTCGCTGCCCCTGTTCCCGTCCCCGTTCTGACAGGCGCCCCCGCTGCTTGTGGGCTCGCAAGCAAGAAACAGCAGCCCAACGACCACTGCCGCCATCACCAGAATCCGTCCCATAAGCGTGCCTCCTCTGGCGAGCCGTTGCGCCATTCTACTTCGGCCCAATACTGCTACCGAGAGTAAACTGAAGTCAGCCACGAAACCTCAGGCACGGCCACTTTTCCCCAGCGCGCCGCAGCGTGGACAAATTGTCGCTGGATTTGCGGCCCGCTCAAACCCCCTCGCACTAGACCGACTGTCTGCTAAACTCCGTCTGTTGTGAGCCCGCTGACACTCGTAAAGCTGCGTCGCCTCTCGCAGATCGTTTTTCTTGCGCTCTTTCTGCTGCTCCTATTCAAGACCGAGTTTCGGGGTTCCTTCAAGGCCGTCACGGGAAACATTCGACTGCCTTACCCCGTAAGCATTTTCCTCCAGGCCGATCCTCTGGCCAGCATCTCCAACGTCCTCTCCACGCGCGCGCTCTACAAGGGGCTTCTGTGGAGTTTGGTAATCATCATCCCCACATTCTTTCTCGGGCGCTTTTTCTGCGGCTGGATCTGCCCCTTGGGCACACTGAACCACTTCTTCAGCAGTTGGAAATCCGAGCGCAAGCGGGGCCTGCAACGTATCGCGTTGAACCGCTACCAGCGCTGGCAGACGCTTAAGTATTACATCCTGATCGCGGTGTTAGTGGCAGCGCTCTTCGGCAGCTCAATTCTGGGGCTCATGGATCCTATCTCGCTAACCGTCCGCTCCCTGGGGCGTTCGATCCTGCCCGGCATCAACTACGCCTTCAATGCGCTCTTCGATGCACTCTATCGCACCGAGGTAAGCGCTCTCCGCTTCGCCGCCGACGCCCTTCACTTCCTCCTAAACGATCTCGTGCTCAGCTTCAAGCAGCCCTATTTCCGGCAAGGTTTCGCCCTGGGATTGATCTTCCTCACCATCATGGTCCTGAACCTGCGAGTTACGCGGTTCTGGTGTCGGGCGCTGTGCCCGCTAGGCGCGCTCTTAGGCATACTGTCACGGTGGTCGATCCTGGGTCTCGAAAAGCATCCCGCGCATTGCGAGGACTGCAACCGCTGTCTGCTCGACTGCCAGGGCGGCGACGATCCCATCCCGGGAGCGCAGTGGCGCAAGGCCGAGTGCCACCTCTGCTTCAACTGTGTGGGAGACTGTCCGGAAAGTGGGCTCAAATTCAAATTCTTCCCTGCCACGCCGACCACCATCCAGGGCCCGAGTCTCCAGCGGCGGAAGGCGCTCGCCAGCGTAGCGGCCGGCGCGGCGGCGCTACCTTTGTTTCGCAGCAGCGCGGGATTAGCGGTTGAACACCACGAGCGGCTCGTCCGACCTCCGGGTGCCCTGGACGAGAAGAGCTTTCTCGCGCGCGGCATCCGCTGTGGCGAATGTATGAAGGTC
>JALHUF010000659.1 GCA_022866195.1 Terriglobia bacterium | reverse complement strand
TCCATCTAAAAGATCGGTCGATGAGCCGATGGCCCGATGAGTCGATGGCTCGATGGTCCGATTTGCGGAGGAGCCCATGAGCGACCACCGAACGAACGGCATAGCGCGGGCGGAGGAATGGCGGGCCGCCGCGCAGGCGGCGCGTGAGGCGCGTGCCGAGCCGCTCCGCCTGCCGAGTGGCGCGCTGATTCTCGCCGTCAAGCCCGAACCGCTGGAATGGATCATGTCGGGGCGCATCCCTCAACGCTTGTTGGCGGCGGCGCTTCAGGGCGATGGCGCTCTCTCGTCCCAGGCACGAGCCGAAATCAGCCGCGAGGAGATCCTGGACCTCGCTGCCTTCGCCGCCCAACTCGTGAAAGCCAGCATCGTTAGGCCAGCCATCGGCGAGGGTCCGGAAGAAATCAGCCTGGACGATGTTCCCATCCAGGACCGCGCTTTCATCTTCGCCTGGGCCTGCCGCGCCTTGGGCCAGCCGGCGGCGGGCGCGGGCGCGAGCGACGTGGCCCGCAGCTCAACCCAGGAGGATGTCTCCAGTCCGTCAGTTGACGGACTGGAGCGGTTTTGTGCAAAGTGAGAATTTCCTGCTCGTTTCCGTGGCGGCGGCGAAGTTCGGCGCGCGGCCCAGCCAGCTTGTGGGCCTCCGCGATCCGGTCCTCGCGCTCGACTTTGACCTCGCGGCGGCGGCTCGTCTCCTCGCTGCCGAACGCGCTGCACACGCCGAAGCCGAAATCGGCCTGGGAGAATCCGGCGCGCCGCCCAGCCGCGCCCGCGAGATGAATTGGTAGGGGAGGGCTCCGCCCTCCCGCGGGCGGCCAGAGGCCGCCCCTACCCACAGGTGAAACATGCCAACCAACACGGCTGCCGAACTTCTGATTCGCATCAGCGCAGATCCCAGCAGCGCGGAAGCCAGCATCGAGCACTTCCGCGTCAACTTCGGGCGCCAACTCCTGGGGATAGGTTCTGAGGTCACGCGCTGGTCGGCACAGGGCTTCGGGGACTTCAGCCGGGTGCGGGGCGCCATCCTCAATCTGAATGGGGCGTTGAGCCAGAGCGCGCAGGCCATGCCGCCGGTGAACCGTCAATTGGGACTGGTGGACCAGACGGCCCAGCGCCTCGCGGACCATTTCCGCGTCAACCTGGGGGTAGTCGAAAACCTCCTGAATCGCAACCGCCAGGTGGCGCAACTCTGGAAGACCGAACTGGTGCTGAGCTTTCTGGAGGTGCTGAACACCTCCGAGGCGCTCAACTCGAGCCTGGGCCGGAACTTCCTGCTCTTCGATTCGGCGCTGGGCGCCAATATCGCCAACGCCATCATCTGGCAGAAGTCCATCGGCGAGGCTTTCCGCAAGGCGGCGCTGCAAGCCGTCGGCGCCATCGCGCAGGAAGCGCTGGTGCGCGCGATCTACGCGACGGCCTTGGGCTTTTACCTGTTGGCTGTGCAGGACTATCGCGGCGCCGCGGCGGCGTTCAAGTCCGCAGCCATCTACGCGGCAGTGGGCGGAGCGGCCGCGCTCGCCGGGCGCGCGCTGGCTGGACCTGACGTGCGCGAGGGCGAACAAGGCGCCGTGGCTCGCCGACCGGGCGAGGTGGCGCCAGAGCTGATTGTCTCCGGCCAGGGTCAGCAGGCCGCGACAGCGCCGGAAAGAACCATCCAGATCATTTTTCAGGGGCCGGTGTACGGCGGCCAGGCAGGGATCGACGAGTTGGTTCGCCACATCTCCCAGGCCGTCTCGGAACGCGACGTGAACTTGGTGGCCTACACCGTGGTGCGGCAGCCGGCCACGCGGGCCTGAAGGAATTGATCCAATTATCCATTGATTCATTGGTTCAATGGAAAAATGAGGAAATGAGGCAATGAGTCAGTTCCCCAAGATTGTTTACACCCCCGCGGGCGGCACCGAACAGATCCTGGACTTCGTCTGCCCGCCTCGCCAGCAGCCCGGCTACTTCAAAGTGGCCGTGCGGCACGATAACGTGGCCACGGATGGAGTGCGGGAATCAGTCCTGGAACGCATCGATGAGTTTCTGGAATTTTCCCTGGAGTGGATCCAGGCGGGCACCGACTTGGCGAACTGGCGCGCGTTTCTCGACCACGCCCTCACCGGCGCGCCCTTCGCCTACTATCCCGACGCTGACCTGCCGGCTTTCACCACCTACGTCCTGGAAGATACCGAGACCCGGATCGAATACAAGACGCCGGGCCGATACACGCTGACCGTGAAATGTCGGAAGCAGGTGCTGTGAAATTCAGAAGGGTGAATTCTAAATCATGCCGGTCGCGACGAATCCCAGTTTTGACCGCAAGAACATAGAGCTGCAGAAACGGCCGCTCTATGTCGTGACCATCGAAGGCGTGCTGGAGCCGCTCACTACGTTCCGGCCCGAGGAGGCGCAGGTGACCTGGGGCGGCTACGGCATCGGCGGTTACGGGACGACGGGTTACGGGTATTGAGAGATTGACGATTGTAGATTGCCGATTGACGATTTAGGAACAGCCTCGCTGGCCCTCGCTCTCCATCGGCAATCGGCAAGCAACCCCGCCTGCCGGGCGGGCAGGAATGGATTCCCATGGCGGAAGTGAAGGACTACTATCCGGGTGATTTGGCCAGCGTGCTGGATCGAGCGTTGGGGTGGATGCTCGCCCAGCAGAACGCCAACGTTTCACCCTTTGCCGGCAATGCCCTCGCCACGCTCACCAATCCAGCCTTCGTCGAGGGTGCGGTCAACAGGGTGAGCGGCACTTACGCTGACCTCGCGCAGGAGCGCTGGCCGAACATTGTTTTGGACCCCTTGGCCGGAGTGGCCCCGGACACCCAGGCCGGACCGGATGCTTTCCCCATCAATTATTCTCCCGTCGCTCTGCTCTCCGGGAATTTGCTGATTAATGTGCTTCCGCTCGCGGAGACGGCCGACGTCAGTGGCCGGGCCTTCAATCTGCTCGCGCCGGCCAGCGAATACCGCGTGGACGTTTACTCGCGCACGGACCTCTTCTACTACCAGGGTTCTTCTTCCCTCGCTGCGGACGGCACCTGGAAAGTCGCGGAAGTCGCCCCGGGGACGGTCCTCGCCTTCCTTATGCCCGCTTCTGCGTCGCAGCCCGCGCCCGGCTCCTGGACCGCGGCCGTGACCGGCTGGATCGCGCACACCAATCTCGGCGTGGGCAACCGCTTGAGCAACTACTTCGTGCGCGTTTACGCGAAGACGGACATCGAATATCTCAAAGAAGACAACATCCCCATCATCGTGCAGGACGGGACGCACGCGCGCTACGGCACGAGGTGCGTGCTGGGCTCCGGCACGCCCGTCGCCCACGTCCTCTACGACGATCCCCAACTCGGTCTGGTGGACTTGTATTCAACCCGGCAGAACCTGGCGGTGTACTCTGACCTGCCGCGCTCGCTGGAGGTGCCCCCGAGCGATCCCGACTTCGTGAGTCCCGGGTTGCAGGTCGACTCCAATCTGCCCTACCTTCAGACCCGTTGCTGGATCTACAGTGCCGCGCTCGCCATCATTGCGTTTTCCCTGGCCGGGCTCTGGGAGGCGGCCCAGCGCATCGTTACTCGCCTGAACGCTCTGCGCGCGGCGCCGGGGTACCTCCCTTCGATGATCCTCGAGGATGCCGAAGATGAGTCCACGTCCCGGTGGGCGCTGGCGAGCGGCGCGGGCAGCATCGCAAACGTCTATGACTCGAGCGAGCCGCCCAATGGTTCGAACGTCATCTCCT
>JALHUF010000658.1 GCA_022866195.1 Terriglobia bacterium | reverse complement strand
GGCCACGGCCCTCAGTGTGCTGGGGCCGGAGCAGGATTTGGAACTTATCCGGTCTACACCAGGGACAGCAGTACTCATCATTCGAGCCACAGACCGAGGCTCACGCATCTTCGAGCTGAACCTCTCGCCTTACGCCGCGTCGGCAGAGGGCCAGGCACCCCCCTAGGTAGTGTCCTAATTTGCCTGAGCGGCTCACGTATAACTTGGTGATTTGGAAGATAAACTGCTAGAGACAACACATTATAATTACGGCGGAGGTTTTAGAAAGATGGGCCTAGATGTTTAGCATCAATCGCTGATCTTCTTAATGGACTCGCCTTTGTTGAGGTGAATTGCGGCGACCAACTGCTTGGGTTTGTCGGGAGATTGTTTCCATATCTTCACGAACTGTTTGTCTTGCGTCATGGAGTCGCCTTCATACACCTGTAGTGGTTGCCCACCAAGCGTGTAAAACAGGCCATATTTTGCCATTTTGTAATCTCCTCAAGGTGATATTAGTATGAAACAGACCTCGGACCCAATAGAAAACTACCTCTGGGCCGATAAAAAAGTTGTACAGACTATAGAGCGTCTTATTGACATCTACAAACAGCAATTCGGAAATGATTGGGCCCATGCCTTCCAAAAAACACTCAGTTTTAACCTGAAGCTTTCAGTTTGAAGGCTGGCTCAATCCGAACCAGCCCCTTAACGGCGGGAAATTCTTCCCACGGCAACGGTTGCCAGAAGGTCAAAATCACCTTACGGCGATTCCGTGTCCAACAGACAGCAGGATCACTACTGTCTGCTAAGATGCGTAGCCTCCAGAGCGATGATCTCCTACGGCAAGACAGCAGTTGCCCTAACGTTGCCAGGGTTGGAAACTTCCCGTCGCTGTCCGCACTTCTGGCACCGGGTGCCTATCAATAGTGCTTTCAGTCAGCACCTCCTGGCCGGATATCCCGGTGCCAGCATCTTAGCACGTTGCAGAGAAGCTCTTCCAGTATCCGTCTAAATCGTTAGCCCTAACCCTTTTGGGCGATCATTCACTTGATAAAAGTGGGAGTGTGAATTGTGATTGAATCGTGCCGGAATGAAAATTCTAAATCCGACGGCCTGCAATGGTCTAAGATGGGCATATTTCCAAAGCTGCGCCCATCGAGGCCAGCGGATTGGGGTGTTGAAGTGACAGTATGCATCGCTGCGATGGCGGATTATGGTACATCGATTGTTATCGCAACCGACCAAATGATTACGACTGAAATCACAACGGCTGATGCGGTCGCTCTCAAGATACTCGGGGTTCATCCGAATTGGGCAGTCATGTATGCCGGAAGTCTTGACCACGTCACACCAATTCTGACAAAAGTCCGCACCCAGCTCTTCGATAAGGATGTAACCTACGACGACATTGAGACCGCCCTGACAAAAGCCTATCACGAAAGGCTTAGGATCGAGGAAACGAACGTGGTTTTAGGGCGCTTCGGCCTCACAATAGATGAGTTTCTGGCAACAGGACTCAATACGTTCGGAGAAGCCAACTTCGCGCACCTTCTAGCTGAAATAGGACAAATATCCCTAGGTCCTGAGGCTTTATATTTTCTAGTGGCGGGTTACGATACGAGGGGCGTCCCACACATTTTTTCTGTCAGTCCTCCGGGCAGAGTTGAGAATCACGATGTTCTCGGGTTTTGGGCAATCGGCACAGGGCAATATAGCGCCCTTGGCAGTCTCTTTTTCCACTCGTACAATAAAAACTTCCTGCCAGCAGTTGCTCTCTATCATGTCTGCGAGGCGAAATTCATGGCAGAGAAAGCAGCGGGAGTAGGTCAGACAACCTCTGTTCTCCTGCTAGAGCCGGAAGGTCGGGCGGAGGAACTGTTGAAGCTGAAAGAGATAAGGGATGTTTGGGAGCTAGAGGGCAAACCTAGAATTCCTCTGAGCCTAAACGAAAGAATGATGGCCCTGCTCAAAAGTGAGCGTGCAACCCGCCGAACCTTTCTAGGATTCAGTAGCAAACAGATTGAGGGGGAAAAAGCCGAATAGTTGGTCGGGGTAATCGGGCACGCCGCCTCGCCCGTACGTTTACCTGCTGCGCAAGCTGCCGCAGGGCAAGGCCATCCGCAGCCTCCATCACTATCATCCCGACGAAGCCCTCGACAAGCCATAGGATCATTGGGTAGTGGCTGAGATTGTGTTGCTAGAGTTTAGCCAGGATGGAAGCCCAAGTCCTGCGGTGCATGATGTCGGAGCGGTACTTCTCAAGCTGAGCGGACGTCTCAGTTAGAAAATCTCGCCTGCCATGTTCACCGATGAGAGCGAGTGCTGTCCTGCTAAGCCTTTCCAAATCGGTAACGTAAATATTATGACCGCTTGCGAATTCATGCTGGATCAGAGACTCAACATCATCACGCTCAGACGGCACTGTTCCTTGGGTTGCCACAAAGAAGATTTCCGACACTTGCTTTTCCCGAATCGTGCGCAGTTTGGCTCTTAACTGACTAATTGTGATCTGCCTGTCCTTCACCTCGATGGCAAAAGCGATGTGTCCGTCTTTCGTGATGCACTCTAGGTCCGCCAACATGCCGCTCGGTTGGTCGGCTGCCGTAATCTTACCTCGTTTCACTTCCGCATAAAGACCAAAGTGGGTGCCGATGACCGTAAACAACGCCGATGAAAGCGCCAAGAGACGATCTCCGCCGGAATGCTGAGAGAGGAACTTCTGAATCACCTCCATTGTCTTGCTGAGGCTCACTCGCCTCGGCGCTGGATAAACCACCCGGACTGTGGACATGCGCTTGTAAACTTCTGTTAGAACCTGCTTGAATACGCGCCGGGTGAAACCGACGTTGGCCTTCTTCTCAACGGCGTCCAGAACGGCGCAGAGTCGATCCCAACCCGGCCGGTCCCGCTGGGCATCACGGTAGTCAAACGAGACCTCTGGAACGCGGAGCGGGTTATTGACGTAAGGCTCCTGGGAACCGCCCAGGACGCTCTCATTGTCTTGGTCGAACGGAACGATTACGTGGTGAGCGATGGTACGAGCATCGAACGCACCTCGCCCACCACGCGATGCCTGCAAACAGTGGCTGTCCAAGGAAGAGTCAGCGAGCTTTGAAACGATTTGAGTGGGAAGAACGTAGCGGTATGTCTTTACTGAGGAGTTAACCGAAAGGCTCACGGCCTTGATGAGCTTTGGATCGTCAAGCCAGTCCTTGAGCTTTCTGGCTTCAGCAAGGGCGCATATTCCCTCCCATTCAGCCTTCAGGATTTGGGCTGCCTCATCGCTAAGCATGTCCGCTGGAGTCGCCCCCTAGTAATTCATCCACAACGCCTCTTGCCGGAGCTTCTTGATAGAGTGGCAGTGCTTTGGCGGCGCGTCTGCGCGCCGCCACTTCTTGTAAGTCTCGTCCATCAAATCGCAGCGATAGCCCGAGACGGCAACCTTGCCCCTGCAACAATTCAAGGTCTGGGCTAGTTCGCGGTGCTCGGCGTCCTTCATCTCGAAGCCGTAAGCCTTGGCGTCCCCCCTGGAGGAATGGACGTAAGGAGGGTCACAATAGAACATGGTTTCGGGGTCATCGTAGAGTCTTATTACCTGAATCGCTGGTCGATTTTCGATCTGAACCCGCAGAAGGCGCAACGCGATATCTGGGAGCGCATCAACGCTGCCAAGCCAGCGCGAGACGACGCCAGACATTCCGGCTCGGCTTGTGTTCTTGCAGTTCGCCCAACGACCGAGAGAGGATGTTTGCGCTAGGCCAGTCCTGGTTTGACGGGCGCGGACGAAGAATCGCCGTGCCCGCTCAAGGCTGGATATGGGCCGACCGTTTGTTGAGAGGGCCACGTAAAACTCCTCGCGGGAGAACGGCGTCAAGCCAATGGCCTGCACGAGCTCTTGCTTTTGATCTCGAAGAACGCGGAAAAAGTTTACCACCTCACCGTCTATGTCGTTGTACGTTTCTACGGGCGAAGGTTCCCGATTCAGCAGCACGGCAGCCGATCCCGCAAACGGCTCGCAGTAGTGGTGGCATTTCGGAAGGAGAGGAAGCAGCCAATCGAGGTGACTGAACTTGCCGCCGTACCAACCGAAGGCAATGAGCTTGCCTTTACGCTGGGTGACATGTTCTGGGATTTCGCCTTCAAGCGCTGGAAAGATCGGGGATAGGTTCCTTCCCATTAGGCCACCTCCGACTGCAATGTGATCAGTTCATTTATGGTCCAGATGTGGTCGGTTATCCTTGCCTCCATCGCGGGAGTCACGCGCAAGGTTTGGTGCACGCGGCAGAAATTGTACCACGCCATGAAAAGGGAAACAGCAGCTTTTAGGTTCTCCAGCTTTTTGCTGAATCCGTTTGTGAGTCTCGTGAACCGCCGAAGGTGCATTCTCACCGTGTGGTTGGAACGCTCGACGTGACTGGTCGAAACATGCTTAAGGTCAGGATTTCCGCTAACTGGGATTGGGACTGCCTCGATAACTTTAGCACGCCCGTACCAGTCGGGGCCAGCGTTGACCGGCTGCGCCAGAATCACCGCGGGAGTCCTTCCCGCTGGCACCGGGTCCGGGGCGAACAGCACCACGCGCAGCGGCATGCCGCGGGCGTTGACCAGTCGCTCGTAACTTGTCTTGTGCGCAGGCTCGCGAAGCGCCCAGGTACCGAGGAGCGCGACGGCGCATACGGCACCCGCAATGGCCAGCCTCTTGGCGTGTGAGGTCATACTTTTTCCGTCGGCAGCACAGGGCGATTCTCGAGGCGTCATAAACCCTCGCTGCGGCATCGCGATTACGCATACTCTAACGCAGTCCGCACTCTGGCGCACGCTTGACTTCATCGCGGGCGTGTGGAATAAGCGGGGCGCCGTGGGGAAAAGCAGAAAGCAGAAAGCAGAAGGCAGAAGGCAGAAGGCAGAAGGCAAGAACACCGCGAGGGGAGTGTTGATTCAAACTGGTCGCAGGCAGCCAGCAGGCTGACGGCTGAGGGCTGAACGCGGAAGACTGAAAGCTGACAGGTGACAATTGGCGGAATCAACCGGCAATCCCGGCTTGCGGCGAGAACTTGGCTTGGTGCAGGCCACGGCCTTGGCCATCACCGACATGATCGGCATCGGGCCGTTCATCACCATCCCGTTGTTCCTCGCCACCATGGGCGGGCCGCAAGCGATGCTTGGCTGGATTGTGGGGGCGGCGCTGGCGTTTTGTGATGGCCTGGTATGGGCCGAGCTGGGCGCGGCGCTGCCCAAGGCCGGAGGTAGCTACAATTATTTGCGCGAAGCTTTTGGCCCAGCGACGGTGGGCCGCTGGTTTTCCTTCCTGGTGGTCTGGCAGATTATGTTCTCGGCCCCGCTGTCGGTGGCGAGCGGCTCCATCGGCTTTGCCAACTACTTCCACTATCTCGTTCCTGCGCTTTCCCCCTGGGGTGTGCGGGTTTTTGCCTCCCTCATCCCGTTGGTTTTGATTCTGGTTCTTTACCGACGCATCCGCGCCGTGGGGAACCTCTCGGTGGTTCTGCTAGCGGGCGTGCTGGTGGGCTGTTTCTGGATTGTGGGTTCGGGCCTGCCGCATCTGAGCGCCGCGCGCATCTTTGACTTCCCGCCGGACGCTTTCCGGCTGACCTGGGTCTTCTGGGCCGGCCTGGGCCACGCCACGCTCTTCGCGCTTTACGACTACTTCGGTTACTACAACGTCTGCTATCTGGCGGAGGAGATCCGCGATCCCGGGCGCGTGATCCCGCGCGCCATTCTGTTCTCCATTGTGGTGGTGGCGGCGCTTTATCTTCTGATGAACGTTTCCATCTTGAGCGTGGTGCCCTGGCGCGACGCCCAGGCAAGCACGTTCATCGCTTCGACCTACATCGAGCGGCTCCACGGCGCGGGGGCAGGGAAGCTCATGGCCCTGCTCATGCTCTGGATCGCGTTTTCCTCGGTTTTTTCTCTGCTGCTCGGCTATACACGCATTCCGTACGCCGCCGCCCTGGACGGCAACTTCTTCCGCGTATTTGCGCGCCTGCATCCCCGGGGCGACTTCCCGCACATCTCCTTGATCACCCTGGGACTCATCGCCTCCGCCTTCAGCCTGCTGCGGCTGCCGGAAGTGATTGGGAGCTTGGTAGCCATTCGCGTCATGAACCAATACCTCCCGCAAGCCGTCGGTTTCTTCGTGCTGCGCTTTCGGCGGCCCGAGCTGCCTCGCCCCTTCCGCATGTGGTTTTACCCGTTGCCGGGGGTCGCCATCATTCTTGGCTGGCTCTACATCCTGGGCACGTCGCAGCCCCGGTCGTTGATAGTGGCTGTGGCGGTGTGCGGGGTGGGGACAGCAACGTTTTTCATTCGGGCGCGGCTGCGGCGCGAATGGCCATTTGAAGACGGCAGGCAGCAATCACCGAAAGGGCAGTAGAAGGAGCCAGGCGGGCGCCAGTGGCTTGGCCCGGTGGGCGTGACTCCAACCAATTTAGAGGTCTAAGCGCTGCGAAAGCTGAGCTTCGCCTGCGCGATCGGCACGCCGATGACCTCAATCATCTTCAAGTCGCGAGTCCCGATCGCGAGCTGCTCAGCCAGCTTCAGCGTGCTGTCACACTTTTCGAAAGGAGCCGTTCCACGGTCGGCCAGAGGGTCAAAGCCCATAAGGGCTGTGGCGACCGCATCGGCAGTCACACAGTTCGTGCCGGCAATCAATAGGCCGGCGTGCACCGGCCGGC
>JALHUF010000657.1 GCA_022866195.1 Terriglobia bacterium | reverse complement strand
CGCGCCCGGGGCTAGGTGCTCGGGTAGTCGCTGGCTGCCAATGAGTTCCGAGAGGTGCAAATGCCTCCGCTGGCAGTAGTCGCGGATTCCCTGGGCAATGCGGAGCGAGGTTCCAGGGTCGTAGAAGTTTGCTGTGCCCACCTGCACGGCTTGTGCGCCGACGATGAGATACTCCAGGGCATCCTCCGGCGTCGCGATCCCGCCGATGCCGATGAGGGGAATCTTCACGGCGCGATAGGTCTGGTAGACCATGCGCAAAGCCACAGGTTTGATGGCGGGTCCCGAGAGCCCTCCGGTGGCATTCGAGATACGCGGGGTACGCGTCTGGATGTCGACGGCCATCCCCACGAAGGTGTTGACAAGCGACAGCGCGTCGGCGCCCGCCGCCTCGGCCGCCCGGGCAGTTACCGTAATATCGGTGACGTTCGGGGAGAGCTTCACGATGACCGGGAAACGCGCCACTTTCTTCGCGGCGGCCACCACCTCCTCGGTCAATTTCGGGTCGTTGCCATAGACCATTCCGCCCGCCCGAGTGTTAGGGCAGGAAATGTTCAGTTCGTAGGCGTCGATGCCGTCGCCGGCATTGAGGATCTCAAGGCAGCGGACGTAATCCGCCGTGGAATAGCCGAAGACATTGACAATGCAACGCGCCTTCAAGGTGCGAAGAAAGGGCAACTTCTCCTTCAGGAATCTCTGGGCGCCGATGTTCTGCAATCCGATGGCATTCAGCATCCCGGACTCAGTCTCGTAGATGCGGGGGGAAGGATTGCCTGGCATGGGGTCGGCGGAGATGCCCTTCACCACGATGCCGCCTAATTGGTTCAAGTCAATCAGCTGAGCGAATTCCTGCCCGTAGCCGAAGGTGCCGCTGGCGGTCAGCACCGGGTTCTGGAAATGCACTCCGGCGATGGTCGTGTCGATGCGCGGGACGAAGGCAGGCACCCTTCCCGCCTCGCCCGTTGCTCTTGGCGCGTGGCCTCGGCCTTTGCGACCTTGGACCTTCGACATTTGATTTCTCTTCAACTCTCGAGGACCTGCTCTCTTTCCCAAACCACCTTTTCCGCCCAGAACACCGGCCCTTCGGTGCAGACGCGCTCGTAGGCTCCGTGGCCTTCTCCCCGCACCCGGATTGAGCAACCCAGACAGACACCCAGACCGCAACCCATGCGGTTTTCCAAAGACACCAGGCAGCGGTGGCCGTATGACTTCGCGATTTCCACCATAGCCTCTAGCATCGCCCAAGGCCCGCACGCCAGCAGCAGAAAGTTCTTTTTCCGGTGACGCGCCAAGTGCGCTTCGAGGGGCCGAGTGACGAAGCCGTGATGGCCCACCGAACCGTCCTCGGTAGCCAGCAAGGTTTCGCGCACCAAAGGCTTGAATTCTCTGAATCCCACCAAGTCCGCTTTCGTACCGCCTCCGAAAAACAGCCGCTGACCAAACCCCGCTCCGGCGAGTTGCTTGGCCGGAAGCAGGAGTGCCGCGATGCCGATGCCGCCGGCCACCAGCAGGATCTCGTCAGCCTCCCGCGCCTGGGGCAGGTAATCCTCTTCGAAAAATCCATGGCCCAGCGGCCCCAGCAACCCGACCCGGTCTCCGGGCTGGAGGTCGGCCATCAGCCGCGTCCCTCGCCCTACGGCCTTGTAGAGAAGCTGGATGATTTCGGGCGACCCCTTGGCCCGGCTCCTCCCTCTGGGTCGTGCAGCAGGCTTCGTGTCGTAGATGCTCATCGGTCGGCGCAGCAACACGTCCGAGCGGCCGAGCAAGCGCAGCATGGCGAATTGACCCGGGCGCGTGGCGCGCGCTTGACGCGGAGAGTGCAGGCTCAAAAGGAAATGGCCGCCGCTGAGAGGTTGGTTTTCGGTGACGGCCACGATGTCGTCGTACATCTCAAGTATGTTAGCAGAAGCGCGCCAGCCGTTGTAGGGGCGATTCACGGAGGCTGTCTCAAAACGCCGCGTTTACAACTGTAGCGGCGATGTCTCATCGCCGAACCCGTTGAAAGCAAACCCTCGGCGGCGGGGACGCCGCCGCTACAGCATCGGTTGTGAGACAGCCTCCACGTATCGCCGCTACTGTGTTGCCAGCCGGATGGTCAGCACTTGGTGCGGCTTGATGCTGAAGCGCACGCTGTGTGCATCGATCTCCAAAGCCTTGCCAGGAACCTCAACTGCGTTCGCTTCCTTGGCCGAGGCGATAGTGAGCAGAGGAAACGTCAGCTTGCCCTCGGCGGCCTTGCCGGCAATCTCAAGAACCCTGACGACCAATCCCTCGCCGTCCTCCGCGCCTTTCAGGGCGGCAACCACCACGTTGTCGGGCGCAACCTCAACCAGGCTGGCTTCGCCTGCTGGAAGCGCCCCGGGCTGAGCCGCCGACTCCAACTTCTTATCGCTCGGGCGAAGCTGAGAGACTTCCAGCGAGGCGCGGGCCTCCCGCGCGAACCGCGTTGCCTGCTGTGGATCGAACTGAGCCCCGCTGGAAATCGCGTAGCGGAAAACGAAGTCGCCGGACTGACCCGGCGGCGTGTTCGTGAACCAGTAATTATTCAGCGCGTAGGAGAACACCGCCGAAGAGGCTTTGGCGAATTTGGCGGGCCAGCGGCCGCGGTTGATGTCGCCCAGCGAAACCAGCGGTGCATCTACCACCGCCAGCGTGACGGCGCCTGAGCCATCCTCGACGTTCACCCAGTTCTGGGGAGCAAACCATTCGCTCCCTCCGCCCACGAGCAGGTCTTTCTCCGGATCAACCCAGCCGTTGGCGATGTCGAGGCGAAACGTGCCGTTCGCCATGGCCCAGGGAAAGGCGAAGTACGCAGCTTCCTTGGCGTAGGCTAGATCCTTGCGGATGTGGTTGCGGATCTCAATGCGCTTTTCATCGTCGGGCAACAGAATCTCCGTTTCAATCACCGGCGTGTTGAGCGCGCATGCTGCCAGCCGCACCACATGCCCCCACGGCGTTTTCTCCACCGATACAATCTGGCCGGCTTCCGGATGGTGGATGTTGAGCTCGGCGAAGGGCAAATGCCGCGCCACACGCGTGAGCTGGGTAGCCTCGGCCTCCTCGCCGCGCCCCTTCTCGCTGCCGCCGCCTGTGACGTACAGGTACTCGTTCAACAAGTACGGGCTGGCGCTATCCACCAGCTCGCGTCCCAGCTCCTTGTCGTAGAGGCTCTTGATGGCGCCGCGCGTCGGGTCGAGCGTGATTCGGTAGAACTTGTTCTGAAAGACGTTGCTTTCCGGCTCCGAACGCCCCGACAGCACGGTCGGGCCGCGCCCCAGGCGATAGACCTTGTAACCCAGGGAGGGAACATCCTGCACCCAGAAGCGAATAGTGTGATACCCCTCGTGTTCCTCGACCACTTCGTAAGGGACTGGCCTGTTTGAAGCGACGTCCGTAAGGGTGGTACCAGTATCCACTTGGAACCGCACCAGCCCGCTGCGTTTCCAGCTCAAAGGATTGAACACAATCAGGTTTTCACCCTGCGTGTCGATCCGGTCCGCAAGCTGGCTTAGGCCGCGGCGCAGACGCTCGTCGATCTCCCTTTCCGCCCGCCAGGTCCGGCTTGCCTTTACCTCCATTTGCGCTGTCGCCTCGTCGTGCTCTGGCTGCAGAGGCCCGCGATAGGAAGTGATCGTATGCTCGCCGTGGAGCATAAGGTTCCGCCAGATGTCGCGGCTGAGGTCCAGAGGGAAGCGCAGTGCCGCAGTGAAGCTGGCGGTGAGTGCGGCGAGGGCATCGGCAGCCAGCGCCCGCGTCTGACCTGTCCGGTAACGCGCTGTGGCAGCGGCGGCAGTTCCCACGCCATCTTCCCAATAGGCCCCGCTGTCGCCGCGGATGACGGGCAGGCGGGCAGCGTAGCGTTCTTCGACATAGCGGAAATAGTCGGCAAACCGGCTGGGGATGATCTGGGGATAGGCGTACTGCGCGTTCCAGCGCGTGGCCAGTTCGGCATCCTGGTAGTCGAGTGGCACGTTTTCGACCTCAGTGCCATAAAGGAGCACGGCGTCCGGAAGATAATCGGGGCGTTCAAAGGCTTGAAGGAAAGTAGAGAGACCGCCCGAACCAGCTTCGAGCCCCGGGGGCAAACCGAAAACGGCCCGCAGTTGATGGTAATGGTAGGAGTACCAGGCGAGCACCCGCGCCCCGTCGGGCCCTTCCCACCAGAACGGCGAGCGCAGGTTCCAGCGCCCGTGGGCGAGAAGCGGGCCGCGGTCCTGAGTGCCACCTGCGGCGAAGTAGTGGACACCCGCCGCGGCCAGAACAGAGGGCAGCGACCACGAGTAAGACGGCACGTCGGTTACATTCGCGAATTCAAAGGGAACGCCGTAACGTGATTCCAGTTCCTTGCTGAAATACATCCCGCGGCATAGTTCCTCCAGCGAAAGGGCCTGGGTCAGGAAGCCGGCATAGAAAGCATTCACAGCGATTTTGCCGGCTCGGGCGGCGTCGGCAAAGCGGCGAGCCTGCGCGGCTGTGCGCGTCGCCAGCCACTGTTCGACAATCCAGCTTCCGTCCAGGTTGAAACGGTAGTCCGGGTGGGCTTGGAGCACTGGGAAGAGGCCGTCGAGCTGTCGGGCGAGGACTTCGGCCACCTTCGCTTGATAATCGGTGAAGCCTATGTCCAGGTGCTCGTTGGGCGCGTAGTAGATCTTCCATTTCCGCCGCGGGGCGAAATCCACGGAAAACACTGGGCGCAGTCTGCCGGGCTTGAATTCCGCCAGCTCGATGCGGGCGGCTCCGGCGGGCGTGCCATCGGGAACCTGGATCTTGTAGCGGGCCTCACCGAATTCGGAGTTCTTGGGCAGACCGATGCGCGTGGTGTAACTACCCAGAACGATGCGCGCTCTCCCTCCCTGCCAGGAGTCCGGATACCGCACGGTCAGCCAGCATTCCTCGGTGAGTCCCTCGCCGGAGCTACGGAAGAAAATGGTGGGCTCGAAAGCCATGCTGAGCTTTTCGTCGCCGATCGCCCCTGGGTCGTGGGAAACTGAAAGGGAATCGTAATACAGGCCGGAATCACCCGGGCCGCCGGCTGTGATGGGGTTGGTGACCGTCGGGGGATCATCCAGACAGGTGAGCGTCAGGCGATTCTCGCCGACGCTGAAATATCGAGCAGGCAGCGCAATCCGCCGCTGCTCGGAGGCGTGAATGGGATTGAAGACATCTCCCTGGTCGCCTAACTCGAAACTCAGCTTTGGACTCAGGTAGTAGTTTCCCGTGTGGCCGTTGATTTCGATGCGGAGAATCGGGATGCGCGGCTGCCGGAACAGCAGGCCGAGATTCAGGTAGAACGTGCCGCGCGGCGGCTGGTCAAGATTGAACAGCAGGGTGTACGGGTGTGCCTTACCCCCCATCGCGCCGTTGCCTGAGCCCGGGTGAAACTTGGGCCAGAGCTTTTCACTGTCTGCGCTCCCGGGGCGCACGACGACTGGCTCGCTCACCTGTGGATCCGGCCAGAGGGTGAACTCGTGGTCCGAATAATCTTGTTTACCCAGCTGCCAGAGCACTTTCTCAGCGCCCAGGGCGGACGCGCCCAAGACGAAGACCAAAAGCAAAAGCGGGACGAGACGGGAAAGGACGCGCATCAGTCAGACTCCTGTCGGAATTATGGGTGAAGTTTAACAGAGTGGAGAAGGACGCGGACGGATTTTGTCCAGAGTGAGCAGCCTTACATCCTCGGCAGGATTATGCGCTCCAAGCTACGTTGAATTTGTGGCCTCAGGTGCTAGAATCTGAACGGAGTCCGACTCTCAAAGACGTGCAGTCCGGAAGGAAAGACCGGAAACAGGAGGCCTCAGATGGCGATGGAAGGCCGGGGAATTTTCAAATTGGTGGGCACCATCTTTACCTTGGTTGGCCTGATACTGCTCGGGGTTGCCGGTTGGACGGGCAACCGTCAATACACCATTCTGAAGACTTGGCCGTCGGTTGAAGCAGAAGTGGTGAAAAGCGAGGTCATAAGCTATCGGGACAGCGAAGGCGACGTGATGTACAAAGCGGCCATCGATTTCCGCTATACGGTGGACGGAAAGGAGTACACCGTACCGTCCAGCTCCAGTTACAGCAGCTCGAGTTATAGCTCGATGCGCAGCAAGGTGAATGCGTACGCACCAGGGACGCGTCATCCCATTCGTTATAATCCCTCCGATCCCGGTGACATGCGGTTTGATGTGGGTTACAACTTCGGCTTCTTTTTTGTTCCCTTTCTGCTTGGAGTGATGGGCATTGTCTTCACCGCCTTCGGCGTCGGGAGCCTGTACACAGCGCGCTCCGTGAAACCGCGTCTCTGTCCGTCGTGCGGACAGCCGGTGGGGAAGGGCCAGAGCTTTTGCCCGAGCTGCTCCGCACCTCTGCCTTCGCAGTAGGCCAGCCGACGCTTCGCGACAAGCCGCTGCCTTGTTCTTCCCCGTGGTGCTCAGCCGGCTGTGCATGCCCGTTCATTCCTCCTTGGATTGAAGAGCACGCCCCAGCGCCGGGTCATGTGCTCTGCTTCCCGCGAATTTTGAACTCGGCGGGCGTTTAAGGCTAGAATTGAACGGGATCAGGGACTGCTCTCATGACGGCTTTGCTCAAAGCGCTGCTCATTCTGGGCCTTGTGGCGCTCAACGCGTTTTTTGTGGCGGCGGAATACGCGCTCCTGACCGTGCGTCGCACGCGCCTGGAGCAGTTGGTCAAGGAAGGCGAATCGCGTGCCCGCTCCGTCCTGATGTTGCTTTCCGATGTTGGTCTGCTTTTTTCAGGAATCCAACTTGGCATTACCGTCTCCAGCCTACTCATGGGCACGCTGGGCGAGATGATCATGGCGCGGGCCATCGAAGGGTTGCTGGAGGGCTACCTCCATAAGTACGTCGCGCTCACGGTGGCGCACTCGATCGCCGTCGGGTTCGCCTTCCTGCTGATTACCACCTTGCTGATGGTGCTGGGGGAGATCGTCCCCAAGGCCATGGCTTACGATCGCGCCGAGCAGGCCTCCCTGTTTGTCGCCCGGCCCATGCTTCTCTTCCTGCAGTTGAGCAAGTATCCGGTGCGGGCGCTGGATGCCATGGCGAGCGTTGTGTTGCGGGTTCTTCGTCATCCCCCCGGGGGCAGCCATCCGGCCGTGCATACTCCGGAGGAAGTGAAGCTGATTGTTTCGGGCATTCGCAAGCGCGGCATGCTGGGGGAAGAGCAGGAGGAGATGATCCACAGTGTCTTCGACCTGCACCAGGTCCTGGTGCGGGAGATCATGGTGCCGCGCCCCAAGATTACCTGCCTGCCCCTCACGCCAGACCTCCATTTTCTTCTGGACCGCGTGGTGGAGGAGCGCTACTCGCGGGTTCCCATCTACGCAGGGTCGCCTGACCACATCGTCGGCATCCTCAACACGAAGGACCTCCTGCGCGTGGCCTTTGACCGGCTGCGGCAGCGGACGCCGCTGGATGCGCCGCTGGATCTGCGTTCACTTCTCTACCAGCCGATGATCGTGCCCGAAACGATGTCGCTCGATCGGATGCTCGATGAGGCGCGCGAGAGGCATTCACAGATCGCCCTGGTGGTGGACGAGTTTGGGACATTCGTGGGCCTGGTGACTCTGGAAGACGTCTTGGAGCAGATCGTGGGCGAGATCCAGGATGAATACGACCGCGAGGAAAAGGCCATTCACAAGGTGGGCGAAGGCGTTCTGGTGGTGGATAGTTCTCTCAGTTTGCGGGAGCTGGCGGATGATTACGACATCGCCTTGCCGCGCGGCGCTGACTACGAAACGCTGGCCGGTTTTATGCTCGAGCGGCTGGGTGTGATCCCGCAGGGGGGCGAGAGCTTCGTGTACGAAGGTCGCCGCTATACCGTGTTGGAGATGGAGGGTCGCCGGGTGGCCAAGGTGCGAGTGGAGAGGCTGCCCGGCGCGGCAACGGCCCCACCGAAAATCCCGCCCGCCTGAGGAGCCAGGTCCGGGCGCAATCCCCCCCAGTTTTACCACGGCGCAGTTTCAAGATGCTGGCAGAGGTTTCTAAGGGGTGGGAGCGGTGGCTTCGCCCAGCATCACACCCACCTCCGCGCCGCGGCCGGCGTTCAGCGCCTTCGCGGCAGAGCCTCGGTTGGTGCAGATCTCGACGTATCCCGAACTCCCCACAATGGCGAAGATTTCGGAAGGCTTGCCCATGGAGTAGGCGAGATTCAGTTTCGTAATTTCCTGTTGGCCCACAATGATCCTGAAGGGCGGAGGATTTTCCGCAAAGAGGGCGGGGACGTCTTCCGGCGTGATATTAGTGATGACGTTGCCAAACTTGTCGACTCTGAGCACGACACCCTTCACCAGTTGATCGCTCACGCGCTTGGGCTTGGGGGGCGTGAATTTGGTGTAATCTGTGACGGGCTCCCCAAACTTGTCCGCCTCCAGGCCTCGGCTCAGCCAGCCGGCCACGGGTGCAAAGATATCGCGCGCGTGGAAGGTGTTGCTGACCGGGTTCAGAAAGTAGTGGTCGGAGGTGACGTGCCGGACCTCGATGGTTTCCTCGCGCTCGTAAATGAGCGAAAGCACGCCGTTATCGGGCGCGATGAACTTGTACTCAATCGTGCGCGCCAACAAGGGCCGCCGGGCCGTGCCCACTCCCGGATCGACGACGACCAGATGGATCGTGTCGGGGGGGAAGAAGCGGTAACTCTGGGCCAGGGTGAAGGCGGCGTCGAAGATATCGTAGGAATTGACCTCATGGCAGACATCCACAATCTGCACGTCGGGGTTGATATTCAGAATCACGGCCTTCATGACGCCCACGAAGTGGTCGGCGGGGCCGAAGTCGGTGATCAGCGTGATGAGCGGTGTGCGAGGCAATCTTCCCCCGGCGCCGTGGCACGACTAACCGGCACCCAAACACGGCAAGCTATCCGAAAGGCCACGCTTTGTCAAGCAACGAAGCGGCTGGGCGTTGCGTTGGCATCACAGTGTGGCCCTACTTGGCGAGCATGGAGCGGAACTGCTCCAGCGTCAGAGGAGCCACGGAAGCTGTTGCCAGGTTCTCCTCAACGTGCTCGCGCCGGCTCATGCCCACCAGCGCGCAGGTTATCCCGGGGGTCGAGCGCACAAACTGGATGGCGCACTGCGCATCAGTCTGCAAGCCCGGGAACCAGCTCCGGATCTCCGCCGGCAGCCCCTGGGCGAGATGCCCTTGCATGAGGCTGGCGCTGGCGAAGACCATTAGCCCCTGAGCACGCGCCACTTCGAGGAAGCTCATCGCCCTGCCTTTCCACACCTGGGATTTCGCTGCCAGCGCTACCGGCATGGCCAGATTGAAGGGGAGTTGGACGGCGCGGAAATGGTGCTCCTTGCCGCCGACTTCTTCCGCCGCGCGCAGCACTTCCTCGAGCGAGATCGCCTCGCGCGAGTCTGGGTCATGGCGGTAGGCGTTCCACGTGGCCGTTCCGTAGACGCGGATTTTCCCCTCCGCCACCGCCTTCTCCAGCGCCGCGAAGGCGGCACGCAGGCGCCGGTAGAATTCCGGGCGCGAGACGGCGCTGAGCTGCGTTTCGGGGTTGTGGAGGTAATAGATGTCCAGCGTCTCGACCCCCAGATTCTGCCGGCTCTGGTCAATCTGATTCGCCAGATACTTCGGGGACATTACGTGGCAACCGGCCGCGACATCCTCCGCCCGGACCAGTCCCGTGCGGATCAGTTTTTCGTGGAAGTAGCTGGATGGGTCTTCTGGCTCCTCGGCGTCAAACGTCAGGAAGCCGCCCTTGCTGGCGAGCACCAGCTCGTCACGGCGCAGGCCGCCGGCGGCAATCATTGCTCCCAGCGCCCGCCCGATGGCGCGCTCGCTCCGCTGGTGACGATAGTTGATGGCGGTGTCGAAGTGGTTCGTGCCCAATTCAACGGCGCGTTGGACAGCCTCGGCGTAAAGTTGATCGTGGGCCGGGGTGGGGTCCCCCAGATACGTGCCGAGTCCGATCGAAGCGATCCACAGCCCGTTGGCCAGCCGCAAATGTCCCGGCAGCCGCGCCGCAAAACGCTCGCGAAAGCGCGCGGTCCCTTCCGTTGTCGCAAAGCCTGGAATAAGCATCTGCCAATCGCCCCAGCGAGAAGAAAGCGCTCCCCCTTTTAACTCGGATACCGCGCGATAGCAAGGACCCCGAGCAGTTGATTTCCTGCTGCTGTCTGGCGTTTCTCTGACATTCCGCTCGGGGCATGCGGGGGGTGATGGTCATGTGTTGCGACCCGGCGCACCGGGGCGCTAGCCGGCCTGTCCTGTCCCAGCGAAGCCGACAAACCCCGCGCTAAGGCCGACGGTCGTGTATACACCGCCATTCTCGGGGTGGCAGGAGCCGGAGGGCCATCATGTGTCGGCAGGGGGCGAAGTTGGTCCGCTCAACAGGGTGCGAGTCTAGTCCCGACCCGCCTTGACCAGGAAGATGGGGATGTCGGCTTCGTGGCGGACTTTGGGGATAGTGGTGCCATGAATCAGGTCGGCCAGCAGGCGGTGGCCGTGGGTGGTCATAGCGATTAGGTCGCAATTCTCGGCGCGCGCAGCCCTGAGAATTTCGTCCGCCGGCTCTCCGGTACCGTGGCGGATGGTGACGCGGAATCCCTCCTCGAAGAGTTCCTTCCCGCGCTTCTCGAGGTACTCCTGATCCTCCTTGATCTCGTCCGAATCCGACAGATTCAAGTTCTTCTGCCAGCGCGCCACCCAGCCGACCGACACGTGGAAAAGTAGTATTTCGGCCTGCGTGAGGCGAGCCAGCTCCTTGACCTGCGGCAGCAGCACGTCGTCGGCTTTGCTGTGGTCGAGTGCAATCAGTATTTTCTTGAACATCGCTGCCTCCCCTCAGGTGACCCAGCCAACCAGGGTCTGAATCAGGAGATACGCGTTCAGCACCACGATGATTCCCGTCACCAGCCAGGCCAGGACTTTCACCCAGCGTGGGTTCGCAAACTCGCCCATCTTAGTCCGGTCGCTGGTGAATTGCACCAGGGGAACCACCGCAAAGGACAGTTGCAGGCTCAGAATGACTTGGCTGAAGATCAGGAGCTTTGCCGTCCCGCTGGTCCCGTAGAAAGCGACAGCAATGATGGCCGGGACGATGGCGAAGAGGCGCGTGATGAGCCGGCGCAGCCAGGGAGCCAGCCGGATGTTCAGGAATCCCTCCATCACGATCTGGCCCGCGAGCGTGCCTGTCAGCGTGGAATTCTGGCCGGAGCAGAGCAGGGCCAGGGCAAACAGGACGCTGGCGAAAGGAATCCCGAGCAGCGGCGAAAGGGTGTGATAGGCGTCCTGGATTTCCGCCACTTGGGTCATCCCGTGGCGGTGAAAGCTGGCGGCTGCCATGACGAGGATGGCGGCGTTGATAAAGAAAGCGAGATTGAGGGCGATGACCGAGTCCAGGAAGTTGTAGCGCATGGCCGTCTTCAAGCCCGCACGCGTGCGCTCGATCGCGCGGGTCTGGACGAGCGAGGAGTGCAGGTAGAGATTGTGTGGCATTACTGTGGCGCCCAGGATGCCAATCGCGATGTAAAGCATGTCGCGGTTGGTGAAAAGTTCCGCCGTGGGGACAAAGCCGCGCGCGATGCCCGCAAAGTCCGGCTTGACCAGGATGATTTCCAGCAGATAGCAGGTGCCAATGGTGCCGATGAGGACCACCACCAGCGCTTCCAGGAGGCGAAAGCCCCGGTGCTGCAAATAGAGAATGGCCAAAACGTCCAACGATGTCACGCAGACACCCCAGATCAGCGGCAGACCAAAAAGCAGGTTGAGCGCGATGGCGGAGCCGATCACCTCGGCCAAATCGCAGGCAGCAATAGCAATCTCACACAAAACCCAGAGGGCCAGGCTGGCTCGTCGCGAGTAGTAATCGCGACACGCCTG
>JALHUF010000656.1 GCA_022866195.1 Terriglobia bacterium | reverse complement strand
GACGGCGGGCAGTTCTTCACGCCGCGCGAAATCATCCGCGCCATGGTGCGGGTGATTGACCCGAAGGTCGGCGAAACGGTTTATGACCCCGGCTGCGGTACGGGCGGCTTTCTGGCGCAGTCCTTTGAGCACATGGCCGGGCCGAACAATCGGGACATCACTTCGCCCGACCAACTTGAAACCCTCAAAGTGCGGACGTTCTATGGCCGTGAGAAGGATAACGCTATCTACCCCATTGCACTTGCCAACCTTGTCCTTCATGGGATGGATGAGCCGCACGTCTGGCACGGCAACACCCTGACTGGGGCCGAGACTTACGGTGGATTGTTCGCAGGCGCACCGGCGCTCTATGACATTGTGCTTATGAATCCACCCTTCGGCGGGAAAGAAGGCAAGGAAGCCCAGACCAAGTTCGACTATAAAACTGGGAAAACCCAGGTGCTCTTTCTCCAGCACGTGATCAAAAGTCTAAAGCCGGGCGGGCGTTGCGGAATTGTGCTGGATGAAGGCGTGCTTTTCCGTACCAGTGAGACGGCCTTTGTGCAGACCAAGCGTAAACTACTAGACGACTGCGACCTCTGGTGCATCGTAAGCCTACCGGGCGGAGTATTTACGGCGGCAGGTGCGGGCGTGAAAACCAATCTGCTCTTTTTCACCAAGGGTCAGCCCACCGAAAAGGTCTGGTACTACGACCTTTCCGATATCAAGGTTGGTAAGAAGAAGCCGTTCACGCTGGAGAAGTTCGAGGAGTTTTTCCGCTTGCTTCCCACCCGCGGCGATGGCGAACGGAGTTGGACTGTCACCCGCAAGGACATCGAGGCGAACAACTTCGACCTGAAGGCCGTCAACCCACACGCCAAAAGCCAGGAAGACACTCGCACACCCGAAGAGTTGCTCGACCTCATCGAAGCGAAAGGCCGCGAAGTGGCGGAAGCCTTGGCACCATTACGCGCCCAGGGCCGGGCGACGAAGAATTAGCGGTGTAGGGGAGGCGCTGCTGCTCAAGAATTCGTTACAATGCCAGACCTCCAAAGAAGCAGACTGTAGCGGCTGTCATAAGGTCCGGTTGCGGTAGCGTACCCGGCAAACAAGGCCTTGGAGTCTAAGATGCCACATTCTGAAGCTGAAATTGATGCCATTCGTCGAGAACTGAAAGGTATCTACGAAGAGGCCGCGAGGCTTTTTTCCGAGGTAGTTGAGGCCTTCAAGGATACGCACTTTTGGGACCTCCACCCGGATGTGTGGTCCAAGCTTGCGCCAGGCCGCCAAGCGACAGCAATTAGGTTGCGGGAAAGGCTCAAGCCATTGATGTTGCGGATCATCGAAGTTGCGAAACACTCTCCGTTGTTGAGTGAGGCTGACCAAACCGACCTTCAAATCGCAACGAGAAAGATGTCAGCCGCTCTCCACTTCAAAGAGTACCGTCGCTGGGAGCCCGAAGTGCTTCACGACGAGGGGACCGTCCTAGGGGTGAGAGCCGCAGGTCAGTCGGAAGTGGGAGTCGAACCCAGGGACGCCGTCGAGTATTTTCGCGCCGCTTACGAGAAGGTGCTCGAAACCATCGACTTGCTCTCGCCGACGCCGGAAGAGCTCCCTTCGGCGATTACCTCGACCGAGGTTCCAACTGTGCGGCGGTATAGGCCGAACACGGCTTTCATAATGATGTGGATAAGTGATGAGCACCCCGAGCTCGAAGACGTAAAGAACTGTTTCAAGGAAGTGTTCAAAGTTTTCGGAATTGCGGCGGTGCGGTCCGACGAGATCGAGCACGGGGACGTGATCACCAAGCGGATTCTGGACGAGATCGCTACGTCCGAGTATCTAATCGCGGACCTCACCGGCGAACGACCAAGCGTTTACTATGAGGTAGGATACGCACACGCAACTGGTAAACGCCCGATCCTCTACCGTAAGAAAGGGACCCCTCTTCATTTCGATCTAGCTGTCCACAATGTGCCCGAATACGAGAACATAACGGACCTCAAGCAGAAGCTTCAGAAGAGGCTGTCAATCCTAACCAATCGGGAATTGAAAGAATGAATCGGGACTGTGGGGACTTTTGTGGGGACCCCGTGTGCATTTGCACTAATTTTGGTGCAACTCAATTCATCTTGCCACAACTCGGAAACTCGCTGATCTGAAAGGGGTTGCAGGGCTTTCTGCCTTCCAATCGACGAGTTGCAAATTTGGCTTCAAAATGTTTCCTAAACCGTGGGTCGAGGGTTCGTAACGCACATCACCGTGCGGGTGCCAGAAAGCTTTCCCCAGCTACCGGAATCAAATCCGCAAGGTCTCGGTCGCCGTTGAGTTCCTTCAGCTCCCCCAGGTGTTCGAGCAGGTTGGCGAGCCGCCGGATCGAGTGTCCCGTCTGCCTCAGGATCTGCTTGGTGCTGGTTTCAGGGATTCGCCCCAGGGCCTGCTGGATGATTTGCCGGGCTTCGTATTCGGTCAGACCCGGCAGCAACTCACAGATCCCCACCCGGCTCCACAATTGCTCCAACTCCGACGCTGGGCGGCTCCCATTCGTGAAGATCTCATACAGCCTCAGCGTGCCGATCAGAACCACCCCGAGGCGGCCCCGGTCGTAAACGTACCGCAGCAGTTCCATCGCTTCGATATCGAGATGATTTGCCTCATCCACAATAATCAGGTAGTGGCCCGTTTCGAGCTTCCTCACCAGACTCTCAGCCAGCGTCGGAGCCGTTCCACTGTGGGGTATTCCTGCTTGCAGGCATAGGGCAGCCATCAAGGACTTCGGCGTCGAGGCCGCGTGGGCGGTCACAAAGAGAACTTCCGGCTGCTCGGAATTTGCCTGTTTCTCGCACCTTTCGATGAACTGCTCCACCACATATGTCTTGCCAATCCCTGACGGCCCATACAGCAGCGCCAACTCCCGCCGCTCATCCGCTTCCTGACATTTCTCCAAGATGATCTTCGCCGTCTGCGTCTCGATGAACTCCGGCCTTCTGGTCCGGGCTTCGGCTCTTTCCAGCTTCAGGAAGTAGGCCCCGAGCGCCGCCTCAATCACCTCCTTGCTGCACCCAGGGAGGCTGTCGAGGTACTTTGACAGGTTCGAGCACCTAACATCCACCAGTTCAGCCACAGCACGGCGGCTCAGATGGCGGGACTTCATGTAGGCAAGCGTCCGTTCCCGCAGGTTCATGGCTTCTTACCTCCCATCCCCGCCCCCACCGATCAAACCATGCTCCCGCTCCCAGGCTTCCTTGGCGGCTCGCGAGGTGAAGATGGGTCTGGCGGAAGTCTTGGCGAGGGAGAAGGAAACAGGGCTTTGTGTCGCCAAGGCCTCAATCTGACCCTTCAGCCGCTTGCGAGTGGGGGCAACCGAACCTTCGGGCCTTGTAGCCAGTTCCAGCAGACTGATGTCGCTCGCCGCCATGTGCATCAGCGCCAGGTGCGCCATCACTACTTCCCGCTGTACCTGCTGCATCCGCTTGTACCGCTGGAATTGCTCGAGCGTGGCATGAAAGCCCAAGAGCTCCAGGTTTTTCGACTCGCACAGGAACCCGCGGTCCGCATAGACCAGGATCCTGCCCAGCTCCCGCGGGTCCCAGCGGACTTCCGCGTACGTCCCTTCCCGCCCCGCCAGCTCTTCGGCCCAGTACCAGCGCCCGCGCTCGAACATCTCGATCCCATTCCTTCGGACCAGTCGCCGCTCGGCGCGCATGAGCAGGATGTCCAGGGCACGCTCGGAGGGAACTACAGGGTGGCCATATTCCCGCTCGTAGGCTTCCATGGGGCTATAGCCTAACCGCGTATGCGGAGTCCTCAGATACCGCTCATGCAGCCAGGCTTCAAACTTCAGGGCAAACTCGGCAACGTGCAGAAAGGGCGTCTCGTCTCTGCGCCCGGCAAGCCAGTGTTCATGTTGTCTGAGGAGGGGCTTCAGGATGTCGCCAGGTCTCGTCTCGGGACTGTTACCACACCAGCCCGGGAGTTCCTGGATCAGGTCCCGTTCCACCGTCCCAAAGAAGCGCTCAATGGGCTTGGCCTGAGGGTTGGCCGGAAGGGTGTGCAAGGTCGAAACGCCCAGCTGCCGCCACAGTCCTTCCATGGCTTCATCGCCGAGGAGCCGAATCCCATGAGAATTGACAAACAGTTCCGTTGTTCCTAACTGCATGCGCCCCAAGTCTCGGTTCGTGCCTTCGAGGTAGTGCGACCGGTAGTCCCGACCGTTATCCACATAAACCGTTTCCGACAGCCCCATGATCTTGTCTCGCTTGGGCAGGACGGCATGCCGGTAGGCCAAAGCAATGGTTTCCGAATTCGGCCGTGCGGAGATGAACCACCCCGGCAGGACTTCCGTCTTCAGATCCAGCCAGGCTGAAATCCAGGGGCGGAACAGCTTCCCCGAGGACGCGTAGACGAACAGGTCGAACTCGTGGTGATCGCCACAGAAGATCTCTCGGTTGCGCAGATCCTGGTAAGTGCGAGGGATGTAGACCCCGTACCGCTCTCGGAAGGCTCGCTTCCCTTCCCGGCCCAGGGCTTTGACCGAAGGGGGAATCTCCCGGAGGATCCTCAGGACCGTGGAGTAAGAGAGCTCAAAACCACAGCGGGGACAGCGGTGGACCTTGTAAAGACCCCTGAATCCTCGTTCCAGGGGAACCATGGCTGCCTGTCGGCAGGCGACGCATTGAGCCACGAGGCGTTTCCAGACCTTCGACCCGGAGGGGCGAGTCCTGCGGGAATAGAGCCCCTGAATCAGCAAGCGAATTCGCTCATTAACTCGGATGCGACCATCGGTTGCGGAAAACAGCACGGCCCCCTTCTTGCGGTCGATCAGAGACGTAAAACCGAGGTATATCGCCAGAACCGGGTCTCCTTCCGCCGCCTTCCCGGCTTTGATGAACCGCGTTCGCCACCGATGGAGGCTCCCGACACCCACCTGGGCCTCCTGAGCCAGCGCCCGGACGCCCTCCGATGGGAATCGGCAGTCGCCGATCAACTGGGTCTTGGGACGGAGTTGCTGAAGCCCGGCGATCAGAGCGAGCCGCCGCTCGGCGGTCTTTACGGCCTTGAGGCCATACTGAGCGATCAGATCTGCCAAGCGGTAACCGAGTGGCCCGCGCGAGAGGGCTAATGCCTTCTCGGAATCAGCCTGGATAAGGGAAAGGCTGGAAAGAAACTTGGGATGGCCGGAATGGCCTGCCATAGAGAACCTGCCTTTCTTCCCGGCTTGGGGAGCCGGGAGGAAATGTGATACAAGTTGGAAAGGCAGGTTGAGCTGATGCCTAGATCATCGGCTCGGCTTGCTTAGGGAAGCTGTTGAGCCACTAACTCTTCAGCTTCCCGCTTAATCAACTCAACCTACGACTTGCTCCTTCTTGCTTTCATGCTGCCCGCGTTCTTGCGGCGGGGTTTCTTACGATAGTTCGTGTATTTGAACTTCAGCACCCTCTCTAAGTCCCTCTCAGACCAGACGCGATGATTCTGCATCGCGATCTTTGTGTGTCTTGGCTCATCAATCAGCCCAGAACGAAGCCACCTCTTCAGAGTGTTGTTGTGAACGCCAACTAGGTTGGCGACTTCTTGCGTCGAGTAAAACGTCACGGTCCCACCTGGTACCATATTTCCCGCCAATTGTCAAGCGATAAGCTAAGGATATTCATCGAATAGCACACCAATGGCGTCGCGGTGCAAATATCCGAGTACGCCCACCACGATCCTTCGGGATTTTCTCCGAGGTCATAACTTTCGCCAGCCCAGGGAGAGTATTTTCATTCTTCCGCCAGCCCAAGGCGCCGCCTCATCTTGTTCCAGTCATAGGACACATGGCCAGGACTGCTCGTCCGTTGCTCCATGTATTCCATCTCACGGATGAGGTCAATGAGCCTTTGCCGGCCAAGCCGGTCCTTGGCTGCTTCGCGAGGTGTCTGACCATCGAGAGCAGGTAGAGGATGATCCGGCCACTCTTCATAGTGGCGCCTTATTGCTTCCTGTAGGTAGGCCTGAGCCTCAGGCGGAAGCTCAGGGAGTTCATCATGTTCGCCCCGTGATTCCCCGCCCCGTCCCCCCACGACATCTTTAAGGATTTCCTCACCCTCTTTGATCTCTTCACCACGATTGTCAAGCCTCCCGATCTCTCCCAACAGCTCGCTCCCGCATGCGAGTCGGCCTCGCGAGTTGCACTCCAATAGTAGCTCGTTTCCCCTGAGCACGATTCGGCCGAGCAGGATCGTCTCTTCCCCCCTCTGACCTTTCCAGACAAACTCAATTCCTTCTTCTTTCTCGGACCCGTTCAGCTCCTCCAGTTCCGGATGCGCTCTCAATCCCGCCACAAACTCCGCTAGGTTCGCCACCTCAAAATGCGCTCGGCAGATTGCCATTGGCTCTCCATCGGTGTTCACCAACCGCGGGAGTCGGCGCATCCGCTCGTGGAGCTTCACCGTTAGCCGCCCAAAGATCTCCGGCTTGGCCTTGAGGGATTCCTGCCAGCCAGCACTCAAGTGGGTTCTCTGGTATTTTTCAAGCTCGTAGGACAGATAGGCTTTGATGAAGTCCTTTTCTCGGGGCGGAAAAGCATGCGCCCCGCCCGCTGCAAAATGGTAGGCCCCAGCCGGATATGCTCGGCAAAAGATCAGAACCCACTTCTCCGCTGAAAGCGACAAGCCTCGGTCGTGAATGAAGACCCTTCCACCCTCCAAGACATTTTCGAGCTGCACGCCTCGACCCGGGTCGAGGCGTACCACCTGATAAACCGTCCTATGCGAAGCGTTCAGTGCGGCTAGGATTTGCCGTTCCTCGCCGCTAAGGGAGAGATCTGTGGCCATGGCTTCGGCCAAGGTCTTACTGCGCCGCGTCTTCCTCCAGTCGAGCCACAACCACGCATGAAATTCCTCTGTCTCCGGTTCGCTTGGACCTTCTCTTTGCCAACGTTCCACTGTCCCTTTGCCCCAGCATTTTTCGACGAGCTTCTCGAACTCGAGCTTTGCCTCGTCAATCCTCTTCATCCCTTTTCGGATCAATCGGCGGTCCACTTCCTTCCAAGCTGCCAGGTCGGGATCAAGCTCGTCAGGAACAGGATTCTTCGAGGAGGAAACCCCAACGAAGGCTTCTTGCGCAGTGCGATCCCCGCTCATGCAACATTTCTTGTATTTCTTCCCGCTTCCACAGGGACAGGGATCATTACCGGCAATCATGGAGCTACCCTTGAGTTTCGTCGAGCCTCTGATCTACCGTGCTGCGCCTCTTTGACAGGATGGAACGAGCCAACGTCGTTAGAGGAGCCACAGTACGTCGTGTGCCGACTGACCGTAGCACCGGCACGAAGGGATATCAAGCAACGAACCCGGTAGCGGGTCAGTTTGCGAATAGCCTGTTTCACAGGACCAACCCGGCTTGGGTGGTCAGAAGGAATATTCTCCCTTGGATCAGGGAGCCAGTCGATGTCAAGTTATAAGCCGTCGCTGCCAGGGCCAGTTCCACCGCGACTTTTCCCATGCCGCGACGGTGGAATTGCCTCAGGCCCCGTTGCTCTTTCAGCACTTCGATCACCGGCTCGACGATCGCCTTGCGGCGCTGATAGACGGCCCACCACGCCGGATTCCCACATTTCCACCGCGGCGGCGGTGGGGTTTTATCCTCAATGAAGGGAGGAAGAAAACATGAACGCAAAACCGCATTTCAGTTGACGGATGCCGGTCACTTCGACCACTATGATCTCGCCAGCGTCGCTTCGCTCCGATCACGATCGGCATCGCGTCGGAATCACTGCCCGGGATCAGGTCGGAATCAGTGACCGCCTTCATCGGAATCAGCACCTGGCTGCCGCTTGACGCGGATTTGCCAGGGGAGCCTCGCGACCTGGCGCTTCCGCGTCTCGATGGCTATGCGGAGCAGGTCGTAGTTGTCGGCGAGGGCTTGAAGCTGTTGGAACGAAACCGGCTCGTGGCTCCGTGGCTGGATCGTGTAGTCGTAGCCGATTGGATAATCGAGCTGACGAATCTGAACCTCGGGAGGGGCGACGGAGGATGGGCTCACCAGGGCCGAGCTAATACTTCCCACCCATGATGTCCATGAACGCAAGAACGCCGCGACCGAGGCGAGAGAGCAGCCCACTTTCAATCGGAGTGACGCGCGCTGGAGGTAGACTCGGAGGCATCCAGGTCGCAAGCCGCGCGGTGGCGTCGTGGGATTATCCAGATATCGTGGGTGAGCCAGAGTCCGTGGGTAAACCCTTGCCCTTATTTCAATCGTAGCATGGCGGGGGAGATGTCAAGAAGAATCTCGAGTGATAGTCCAACTTCTGCTCCAGGGTTCGATCCACGCGCGCTCTTCTACCCATTTCAGCCTCCCTGCAAAAGGCCCTGATCATACCTAAGTCGCGTGTCCAGTTTTGGAGGTGGGCACTAAACAAGGGAATTCTCAACCTCGTGTTTTGCGAGTCTCGCGGCCGGAAATTACGTCTCGCCCTGCCTCGCCATCTTCGCGGTCATAAAGAGCTTTTCCAATCCACACAAGGATTCAAATCCTCTTCGCACGACATCGGCCGGGTCGGCGCGATGTAACTGCTGATTCCATATCTCCAGCGAGATTGCGCCCTGATAACCTAAACGGTCCAATTGCTCAAGAATAGGCACAAAATTGATGATCCCGTAGCCGGGAAACGTGCGCCAATCATGGGAGGTTCTCAATTTTTCCAGAGGCACATTCATGGCGTCGGATACATGAACAAGGTATATCTTTTCGCTGGGCAAGTTCGCCAGATCTTCCGCCTCGGAACCGCCCACGAAGAAATGGAAGGTATCCAACACCAAACCGCCGTTTTCGCATCCGGCGGTCGAAACTATATGCCACGCCGTTCGAAGGTTCTTCACTTCCGCGGCAGTTCCGACAAATTCCAGAGCGACGCGCACTCGAAAATCCGCGGCTATTTGACAAACTCTCCGGAACCGCTGTGGACCACTCTCGAAAAATCCTGCGGCCTGAGCCGGAACGGCCACGACGAGATCGCAACCCAGAGCCTGAGAGACTTGGAAAATTCGCTGCGCATCTCGCATGATTCTCGAGCCCCCCCCCTCGTCCGCTTCTTGCCAGCCGCCCAGGAAGCAAAATTCCTCGACCTTCAGGGCCGCGTCTCGCAGAGACTCTGAGATTTCATACAGGGATTCTCCGCGACTGAGTGCGGCCTCCACATCCTCTAGCCAGAGGCCGATTCCCTTAAAGCCCGCAGCTGAGGCGAGTTGGATTTGTCGCTCGAGGGAGGTTGACTTGATAGTGGCGGCGTTCAGGCAGAACCGATTGCGCATGGGATTTTGAGAACCCCCTCAGATGGACTCGTATCGCAACATGCTAGGTCTTCTTGCGTTCTGTGAGCACCTCAGAAGAGTGATTGGTCCAGATGAAAAAGCACCATCAGCGATTCAAACTATCTGACGACCCGGGATGTGAGCTATTGCCGCCGGGCAGGGATATGCCTTTTCTATGCTGTCCCTCCAACGCAGCCGCCCGTTGCTTTTCCTTGATCGCCTCTTCCTTCTTTCCCTGTCGTTGATAGACTCGGGACAGAACTCTGTGTGGAACGATCAACTCAGGGCGTGATACTATTAGCTGCTCCAAAAGGGCTTGGGCATTCTCAAGATCTCCATTTTTCTCGTGGCAGAGGGCCAACTGCAGTATTACTTCGCTATCTGTGGGATCCAATGCGAGCGCTTTCTCAAGGAGTCTGAGAGCTTCGTCTGTTTTGTTCGTGTACCTCTTGACTTCTGCCAAGGCGGCAAAGTATGCGGGCTTCCTGGAGTTGAGCTCCAAAGCCTTCTTGTAGCTGGTTTCTGCTGCCTCCAAGTCACCCAATTGCAGATAGCAGTTCCCCAGAAGATAATACGCCAAGTCGAATCGTGGATTTTGCCGGAGCAAATCATTTGCGGTTGAAATCGCCACGTCAAATTGGCGCATCCCATAGTAAGAATACCCCAAATCATATTTGAACAGCGGCAGACTTCCGAATCGCTGGTTCACCGCCTTCAAAAATTCCAGAGCTGTGGAATAGTGGTGCCAGCGCAACAACACCTCAGCGAGACCCATTGAGTACTTCGAGGATTCTGGTACCAACTGCACAGCTCGTCCAAGTTCCCGGGCAGCATGCTCGTATTCTTGCTTTTCTAGAAGCAGTAGTCCTAAGTCCGCGTGAGCTTCGGCCAAATCAGGCGAAGCGCTGATCAATTCTTCGAGGACTTTCTGGGCCGAGTCCGGTTGATTCTTCCTGACAAGAGTCTTGGCAAGTTTGAGTTTGACATCAGGCGATGAAGTCGCAGGCCCAGGGTTTTCTAGGCCTCTTTCTCCCTGATCGTCCATTCCTTGCTTCGAACAAGCCGCAGCCGTGGCAGCTTGAATGGGCAACTCTGCTGGAAGGAGCGGCGCTGACAAGAGCATCAACCTGATTACCAAGCCGACGAACATTGGCTCTATATCCTGCATCCCTTTAAGATGACTAAGCAGGATCTCGTCTCATAGAAATCCCGTGTGTTTCGGACTCGGGCCGCGCCTATTCAACGGCTTTGCACGGTAACGCCGAAAATGGGTCGTCCTGCTTCCCCCAAAACTGATGAAACTACAAAGAGACCCTCCTCGCGACAGAAGAGATCATTGCCCAGAACCAAATGCAGATCTCGTTACTACATGTGCCACTCCACATTTGGGGCGGAACCGACCTCTGTGACCCGAGACTCAAGAGCCCCAGCTATTGAAATCCTGGTCCGACGGCATTCTCCGGCTCGCGAGGAAGAGAAGTGCTCTTACCTGAACTTTCGTGCGCAATCTGGTAGTGTCGCCAGAGAAGAAAAGCCGACACGTTACGGATACAAGGGCTCAGAATCTACTCGTACGATAGCGTAGGGAAGCAAATCCAGATCGAGGCTACCTGAAACGGTCTCTACGGAATCGCCTGCCGCGGCTCGATATTCTTCCGGTGATCGCATAGCCTCCTCCGCATTGCTATTGTTGAGTTGGCGGACGCACACACGGCCCGTCACACCCTGCAACGCCACGGATTGTGGGCTCTCAGTCAAGTTTGCGAGCATAATCCGAGTCAAGCCATCCTTATGCAGAACCAAGCCGTCCACCCGAAGATTATCACTCGATTTCGAGGGGACAATTCTCCCTCCTTTCAACTCGTTCACGTCTGCCAAGACATGATAAACAGGGAAAACACACCCCGGGATGGAGTGGAATGCTTCTGGCAACGGCGAACCGTTTTCGGTTTCCATTACGCCACGCCAACCTTGAGTCTCATAGTAAGTCAGGCTGTGGGCGCCGCTCTCGGACAAGTATTTCAAACTTCCGAGTGTCCATCCTGCGCCAAAGAGTGACGACTGACGCGGATCCACACTCGAGGGCAGCGTGTTCGGCGGAATGCCCGAGTCATCACCCTTTGCATAGGGATTGAACCGGGGCT
>JALHUF010000070.1 GCA_022866195.1 Terriglobia bacterium | reverse complement strand
GTAGCTCGAACCGGTCCACAGTGAGGGGACCACCGTTTGTTGCCAGGCATCGTTGGTGTCGCGAACGAAGACGCGGGTCTTTTCACCGATGTTCTGGTCCACACGGATCTGCTCCTCCCGCCAGTTGGTGGGCTGGGTGGGAGCGGCAATGTAACTTTGCACGCCGTTGTTAGGGAGCGGCACATAGGCGTCGAGCAAAGCCCGCGCATTGGGATCGATGGGAACGACATTGCCGGGGAAGGGTTGGCCGGTGTCGGGGTCGATCGGCAAGGTGCAGTTGGAGGCCACGAGGGGGTTATAGAGAGCCGACATCTCGTCGCACTCGCTGAAATCGCCTTGTCGCATGCGACGGGTAGGAACGCCTACCGGACCGACGACTGTGCCTTCACGGAACCTTCGCCAGCTCTCCGACCAGAAGAAGAAGGTTTTCGTTTTGTCCGTGTTGTAGTGGCCGGGGATGTAGAACGGTCCGCCGAGGTTATACCCAAACTCGTCCCTCTTGAGCGGCGTCTTGGGGGCATTGCAATCCGCGCCAGCCCCGGCAACCGCCGGGTCCTGCTTGCAGTTGCTGGGATCCAGCCCGGACCAGGGTGAGCGGTTAATGAACCAATCGTTCGCGTCCACCTTGTCGTTGCGGAGGAACTCGAACAGCGTGCCGTGAAAATCTTTCGTGCCGGATTTGGTAACCACCTCAATGCTGGCTCCGGCGTGCTTGCCCATGTCCGCGCCAAAGTTTGAGGTGGAGACACGGAACTCCGCAATGCTGTCCAGGCTGGGGAAAGTATTGATGGATACGCCTCCGGAGCCTTCGTCGGCGTTGTTCCCGCCGTCGATCTCAATGTTGTTGTATTCCATCCGGTTCCCGTTAAAAGAGACGGAGGCAAAGCCCGTGATGCCCACTTGGGTGGGGTCATAGTCGTTGCTCTGCACCGCCCCTGGAACCAAGGTGTAGAGGGCGGTGAAAGTACGGCCGTTCAGTTCCAGGTTCTGGATCTGCGCGCCCGTGACCACATCGGAAATAGCGCCCGTCTCGGTCTCCACGCGCGTGATGTTGCCCGTGACGGTTATCTCTTGGGTGACCTGCCCGACCGTTAATTGCAGGTCCACCCGGAGGGTTTGCCCGACCGTCACCGTGACCCCCGACCGCACCAGTTTCTGAAACCCTGGAGCTTCGGCGGTGATCACATAGTCGCCTATGGGGATCTTAGCCGCCGTATACTCGCCCGCCGCGTTGGCGACCAGGTCGCGGGTGAAACCCTTATCAGAGTTTGCCACCGTGACCTTGGCCCCCGGGATCACAGCTCCCGTGGAGTCCATAACCGCCCCCACGATCGTCGCCGTGTCCTGAGCCCAAGCGGTGAGAGACACGAAGAAGAGAAGGCCAAGAGAGAGTGCGATGGGTCTCTTCACTAGTCACCTCCAACTAGAATTACTATCAGTTTTCTCTTGTATTGGGCTGATGATCTCCAGCCACTGGAACACCCTGGCGTCCGGAGATCGCCCGCGGAATTAGAAGACCCAGCTAGACACCCGACATGGAAATTGTACAGATAACCCCAAAGCCGCACAAGTCAATTGTTTTCAACAGCCGTTTACCGTTGGCTAAGCCTCGCCAGAAGTAGACCCCTGGAGGTCGCCACCCCTTCTCCTGCGCCCTCTATGCCCGCGTCCCATGCGTCAACGCAATTGAATTCTGTTAAAGAATTGTCAACCTCTGGTGAAAGACAGAGCCAGGGCGGAAGGGACTCAATTCGGAGAGGCTCTCTCAAACCTCTACGGCATCTTCGTGATGGGCGCGCGAATGTGCCCGAGGGCTGCCCGCGGGTGTCATCCCGAACCTTTTATCGCTGGGCCCGCATTCTGCCGGTGGCGGACCGGCAGCGCACGATAGCAGAATGATGCGCACCGTCCTGTCTTTGCCGGCGGCGGGCGGGCGTCAGTGGCGACTGGCCCGGATTCATCACCACGGATGTAGTGGGGTCGTTTCTTGGGGATTCTTGGTGTGGAAGGGCAGCTTGAAGGACGAGGGAGGCGGGACACTGCTGTTCTGGTGAGGTGGCGAGGGCTTTTCGGAAGGTCGCAAGGCTGGTTTGTGGGGGGAGCGAGGACACGGGCTCAGCACCACGCTTTTCGGCGATCCCAAAGTGTCCAACCTTGCTCCAGGCGAAGACCCCTGACCACAGTGTAGGGTATTTGGGGGATCCAGCACTGGGAACAACTTGGGAACAAAACCGGGCACAAAGCCTGCAAAGCCGTCACGCTAGGTGCCGGAACCAGCTAGACGAACCAACAAGATATGTGTCCTAGGGTATTTGGGACCAAGAGGTCCGCGGTTCAAATCCGCGCGACTCGCTGGCCTAGCGGCTTGCGGCGTGGCGAAGGGCCGAGGTCGAAATATGAGCCGTCCGCCCTGTGTGAGAATGCGTGTGAGAAATCCCTTCCCAAATCTCGCCCGGAAAGGCAAGTTGGCGAAAATCTGCTAAAGCCAGCGCCTTTCATTTCAACAGCTTGTTGGAACTGAGGAGGTTGTGAAACTCCGGAGTTCTTTCTCATAATCCGTTGGTCGCAGGTTCGAGTCCTGCTGGGCCCACCAATCATTTCCACCAAGTGGGGTTATAATAGCGGGCGGCCAAACACGTTCTATGGCGAGGGCCTCTCATGGCCAAGAGAACCTCATCGTCTACTGGACGGACTTCAGGGAGGTGTGCGGATGAAAGAGACCATCGGGTTTGCGCTTAACGGAAAGGCTGTGAGTCTTGAAGTCGACCCCAGTCGCGCACTTCTGTGGGTTCTGCGGTATGACCTAGGTCTAACCGGTCCCAAGTACGGTTGTGGAGAGGGGCTTTGCGGGGCGTGCACGGTGCTTGTCGATAGAGAACCCGTGCGGTCGTGTCTGCTGGAGGTAAAGGCAGTTGCGGGCAAGAAGGTTACCACCATTGAGGGTCTGGCCAAGAACGGCAAACTTCACCCCCTGCAGAAGGCCTTCGTCGAGCAGGATGCCCTTCAGTGCGGCTACTGCACTCCGGGGATGATCATGAATGCCTACAGCTTGCTGTTAAATACTCCTCAGCCTTCGCGGAGTCAGATTATCGAATATATGGAGGGAAACTTGTGCCGCTGTGGAGCGCACAGACGCATCGTCCAGGCAATAGAGACGGCCGCGAAAGAGATGGCAGGAGGTAAAAGATGAAAGGCGATGACCACATGGAACGCGACATATATGAAGAATCCCTGGAATTTGACTTCTCTGGTGTAGATGCGGCAGGGCCGGCCTTTCCGCTCGACCGCAGACAGTTCCTGAAAGTTGTGGGCGGAGGCATTGTTGTCTGTGTCGCTGTTCCCAGCTCGCTGGCCATTCAGGAGCGGCAGAGGCGTGGAGTCCCGGGTCAGGAACTGCCCGACGATTTCAACGCCTTTCTCAGGATTGGAGAAGACGGCCGCGTGACGGGCTTCACTGGAAAAGTCGAGCTAGGTCAGGGGGTCATCACCTCCCTCGCCCAAATGCTAGCCGACGAACTCGACGTTTCCCTGGATTCCGTGGACATGGTGATGGGTGACACGGACCTCTGTCCCTGGGACCGGGGAACTTTCGGTTCCATGACGACCCGCTTCTTCGGCCCTCCTTTCAGGGCGGCGGCTGCTGAGGCGAAGGCTGTACTCGTGGAACTGGCCGCCGAACACTTGGGAGTAGCGAAAGATCGGCTCAAAACCAAGGCCGGCGTCATATATGAGGAGGCGGGGCAGAAGAAAGTCACCTACGCGGAACTCGCCAAGGGAAAGAAGATATTGCGGCACCTGAAGGGAGCAGCACTGGAAACAGCGGCCGACTTCACCATCATCGGGAAACCCACCTTGAGAAGAGACAGCGTCGAGAAGGTCACAGGCAAAGCCAGGTTCACCGGCGACCTGAGGGAGCCGGGCCTCCTGCATGCCAGGATCCTGAGACCTCCAGTTCACGGCGCCAAGCTCATCAGCGCGGATACCTCCGGGGCGCGAGAAATCGAAGGCGCGCTGGTCGTTGAGGACGGGGACCTGATTGCAGTCCTTCACGCGTATCCCGACGTGGCTGAAAAAGCTCTCGCCAGAATCAAGCCTCAGTACGATCGGCCAGAACCGTACGCGGACGACAAGACGATCTTCGCTCACCTGCTCAAAGTCGCCCCCCAAGGGGAGGTCGTTACTCAGGGGGGAAATCTGACCGAAGGGAAAGCCACCGCCCACTACGTCGTTGAGGAAACCTACCTGAACAGTTATGTCGCTCACGCTCCAATCGAACCGCATACAGCTCTGGCGAAAATCGAGGGAAACAAAGTAACCGTCTGGGCCTCCACCCAGACACCCTTCCCTCTGAAAGAGGCTGCAGCTTCGCTTCTGGGCCTCCCTCCGCAGAATGTCCGGGTCATTACGCCCTTTGTCGGTGGAGGCTTCGGAGGGAAGAGCAACATCCAGCAAGCCCTGGAGGCGGTCAGGCTGGCCAAGCTGACCGGCAAGCCTGTCCAGGTCGCTTGGACGCGGGCCGAGGAGTTCTTCTACGACACGTTTCGTCCCGCCGCGGTGGTCAAGATAAAGGCCGGAGTCACAGAATCAGGATTGATTTCGTTCTGGGACTACGGCGTGTATTTCGCCGGCGAGAGAGGCTCACAGCAGTTCTACAACATCCCGCATCATCGGACGATGGCCTATGGTTCCGGCTGGACCGCCCCGCAAGGCGCGCATCCCTTTGCCACGGGACCGTGGCGCGCTCCTGCCAACAACACCAATACCTTCGCCCGGGAGTCCCATATCGACATGCTGGCCGCGAAGGTCGGGATGGACCCCGTCGAGTTCCGGCTGAAGAATTTGAAAGACGAGCGAATGCGTCGCGTCCTCCAGGCGGCCGCCGAGAGATTCGGCTGGTAGCCCGCAAAAGCTCCAAGCGGACGCGGCTATGGGGTGGCGTGCGGGACAGATGTCGGCACCTGCGTCGCGCACATGGCGGAAGTTGCAGTGGACAAGCAGACAGGGCGGGTCCAGGTCAAGCGGGTCGTCTGTGCGCAAGAGATGGGATTGTGCGTCAATCCCGAAGGCGCCCGGTTGCAGATGGAAGGCGCCATCACGATGGGTCTGGGGTATGCCTTGACTGAGGAGATT
>JALHUF010000655.1 GCA_022866195.1 Terriglobia bacterium | reverse complement strand
GTGACCACGGCCACGGTAAGCGCGCCGAGTTCGCGCGCCAGGCCGGCGACGATGGGCGCGCCGCCTGTACCGGTGCCGCCACCCAGCCCCGCCGTGACGAAGACCATGTCCGCGCTTTCCAGAGCATCAATGATCTTCTCGGTGTCCTCCAGCGCGGCTCGCCGGCCAATTTCCGGATTAGCCCCGGCGCCCAATCCCTTCGTCAACTTGGCCCCCAGCTGAATCTTCACCGGCGCGTTCGAGGCCTTGAGGGCCTGCAAGTCGGTATTAGCCACCATGAACTCCACGCCCTCGAGCTTGGCAGCAATCATGCGATTGACGGCGTTGCCACCCCCGCCGCCCACGCCGATTACTCTGATCTTGGCGCCATGGCGTAATTCCTCGGAAAAACCCACCCGGATGCTGTCGTTGATTTCGTCGGTTGCCATTGCCGCTCCTTGAAAGCAGTCGAAAGTCAAAAGTTAAAAGTCGAAGGGCAAGAGCTGGAAGCCCAGGCCAAGTCGTTCGCATTTCACTTTTGACTTTCCACTTTCAACTTTCGACTTTCGACTTCGTTACGCGCCTTTGCCGCGCAGGGCGCCCCAAAGCTTCGCGGCCCAGCTCTTATCCCCCGAGTTGCGCAACAGGCGCAACCGATTGCCGTAAGTCACCAACCCGACCACCGCGGCATAGGCCGGGTCCGGAAGAACGTCTCCCATCCTGGCCAGGCCCGAGGGCCGACCCAACCGTACCGGAAGCCCCAGCACTTGCTCCGCCAAGCTGATCAGGCCACCCAGCTTGGCTCCGCCGCCGGTCAACACCACGCCCGCACCCAGTTGCTTCTCAAAACCGGAACGCCGCAGTTCCGCCTGCAGGAGCTCGAGCAATTCCAGCGCGCGCGGGTCGATAATCTCACTCAAGGTGGCGTAGCTGACCACGCGGGCGGGGCGCTCACCGACGCTCGGAACCTCCAAGGGAGTATCAAGGGACTGGGTCGGGTCGCGCTCGCTCCACGCGCGCTTCATCTTCTCCGCCTCAGGAATGGGGGTGCGCAGGCCCACGGCTATGTCGTTCGTGAAATGCTCGCCCCCCACCGGGATCGCCGCCGTGTGCCGGACCGTCCCCTGATAGAACAGGATGAGTTCGGACGATCCCCCACCGATGTCCAGCAGCGCCACACCCAACTCGCGCTCGTCCTCCGTCAGGCAGGCCCAGGCACAGGCCAGCGGCTCAAAGATGGTGCCGCTGTCCGGCACCTTGATTCCCGCCCGGTTCGCCGCCGTCACGATGCTCTGCCAGGCGGTGGTCGAGGCGGTGATGAGGTGAACGTTCACTTCCAGGCACCTTCCGGTCATGCCCAGCGGGTCGCGAATGCCGTCCTGCGAATCGAGGAGGTACTCCTGGCGCAGTGCATCGATCAGCTCGCGGTCGGAAGGGAGCGAGATGCTTTTGGCCGTCTGAAAGGCCTTGACCTTGTCCTCCAGTGTGACCTCGCGGCTGTGACTGCCCAAGGTCAGGGCGCCGCGCGAGTTCACGCCCTTAACATGGCCGCCTCCCACGCCCAGGAAGGCCCATTCGAACGAGACCTTGGCCTCCGCCTCCGCCGCTTCCACGGCCTTTTTGATGGCCAGCACGGCCGAATCCAGGTTGACAATCACGCCCTTGCGCCAGCCGCGCGATTCGGCCGCGCCAAAGCCGGCCACTTCCAGCCTGCCTTCCTCGCTGCGACGACAGGCCAACGCGCAGGTTTTGGTGGTTCCCAGATCCAGCCCGAAAATGTAACGGTCCTTATCCGCCAAGGCAGTCCTATTCTTTCTGCGCGGCCGCTGGCGCCGCAACCCCGGCGCCGGGGGATTCCGGCGTCTGTGGGTTCACGACGACCTGGTTGCGATAGCGCAGGTCTATAGAGCCGATTTTAGTGTTGGCTTTCTGCACCTCCGGCAGCAAGGTGAGGAAATTGCGAAACCGCTCCCGGAAGTTTTCGCGGCCGAAGTGGACCTGAAGGGTGTCGCGCCCCTGAACCAGGATGGCCTTGAGGTCGTCAAGCTCGGCAAGGTCCACTTCCGAAACCAGCCAGCCCGACGCTGAAGCCTCGTCCGAAACCGCGCCCCAAAACTCCTCGAAAAGAGCCACGCGCGGCGCGCGCTCGGCCCCGTTGCCTGCTGCGTCCAGGCCGGTCAGGACCGGAAAGTTAAACGAAGCTCGTTCCGGCTTGTCCAGGAGAACTCCTTCGGCATCCACCAGCTTCACGCGCCCCTCGACGTTCACAAAAGCCACAGGGGTCCGCTCTACCAGGCTCACCGCCAGGCGGTGCGGATAGGCACGACTGAGCGTGGCAGACTTCACCCAGGGAACAGACTCCACCTGCTTACGCTTCTCCGCGAGCGACAAGCGGAAAATGCTCACCCCGTTCGCCAACTTCCCACTGGCGGGAAAACCCAGGGCGTTCAAGGCTTCCTCGCGCGACACAAAGCGGTTACCGGTCACCACGACGTCCTCGGCGGAAGTCAGCATAAACCGGGGCGAGGTCAGCGCAAATAGCGCCAGACGATACCCCCCATAGGCGAACAGGGGAAGCACGAAGACTCCATACAGCCCCCAGCGCAGCCAACGCCGCGCGCGCCCCAGGCGGCCACGCCGCACCGGCACAACTTTCTGGCACCGACGGAACGGCGATTCCTCCTCCTCGTCGAACTCGCCAGGCAGCGGGATTTCGTCAGTATCTTCGATGGCCATCTTCCTAAGTCAACAGTCAACAGTTGACAGTTCACAGTCGACAGCCAAAAAACCACGAATGAAGCATATTGCCTTTTGCCTTTCGACTTTCAACTATTGACTGCCAACTACTTCCTCCACACAACCACTTCCTCTTCCAACTCGATCCCGTAGGCTCCAAGAACTCGCTCTCGCATGAGATCCATCAGCTTGAAAATGTCGCTGGCTGTCGCCTGGTAGTGGTTGACGATGTAATTGGCGTGCAGCTCGGAAACGACCGCCCCACCCACGCGCGTCCCCTTCAGGCCGAGCGCGTCAATCAGCTTGCCGGTGGAGTGTCCTGGCGGATTCTTGAAGATGCAGCCCGCGCTCCTCTCGTTGATGGGCTGCGACGCCCGCCGTTTCTGGTTGCACTCCTTGATTCTTTCCACAATCTCCGCGTAGGGTCGCTCCGGCAACTCCAGCGCGGCGGAAAGGAGGACGTCATCGGGCGCGAAACTGGAGTGGCGATAGTCAAAGCGCAGGTTTCCCGTCTGCAACTCCTCCTGGCGTGGCGCCGAGCCGCGATACACTGTGACCGCGCGCACCAGGTCACCGATCTCGGTTCCGTAGGCTCCCGCGTTCATGTGGAGCGCGCCACCCACGGTGCCCGGCACGCCAATCAAGCCTTCCATACCGCCCAGATTTCGCTTGGCGCATTCCATCACCACGGTGCCCAAGCTGGCCGCCGCGGGGACCTCCACGCGTTGACCCTCGAACCGCAAGCCGTCCGGCTCGCGCACCAGTTGCAGGATCACGTCATCCAGGCCCTCGTCCACGACCAGGAGGTTTGTTCCGCCCCCCAGCACGCGCCAGCGGGCGCCGCGCCGGTGGAGGTATTCCGCGAGTTCGGGCAAGCGCTGAACGTCCGGGAGGCGCACCAAATCTGCCCGCCCTCCCACCCCGAGCGAGGTGTTGGCGCTGAGGGGTTCAGCAGGAAGCCATTGGGCGCCCAAAGCGGCCACCTGCTCCGCAATCCCGGTCTCGCGCGACAGGAACGACATCGGACCTTTGCCAATTCTCCCACAACTCTAGCGGGTCTGCCCCGCGCCGGAGGGGCTGGCGCCGCGCATCGCTTCCCCCAGCGCCTCCCCCACTTTCCAGACGCTTCCCGCACCCACCGTCAAGATGAGGTCGCCGAGCCGAGCCTCCGCCAGCACTTCCCGGATCACCGCCTGCTCGGAAGGTGCGTAGCGGGCGCGGTGAAATCCGAGCTCGTGCATGCGCTCCACCAGCCGCTGGGAGGTAATGCCCGGAATAGGCGGCTCGCTCGCGGGATAGATGTCCAGCACGTAAACCCGCTCGCAACCTTCGAAACAGCGGGCAAAATCGTCCATCAGAAACTTGGTACGCGTATAACGGTGCGGCTGAAAGATCGCCCACACACGCCGGGCGCCGCGCAGTTGCGCCGCCTGCATCACGGCGCGAATTTCCGCCGGATGATGTCCGTAATCATCCACCACCGTCACGCCATTCCACTCTGCCCTCACCTGGAAGCGGCGATCCACGCCCCGGAAGCGCGCCAGCCCCTGGCGGATCTGGTCCGCGCTGAGCTCCAACTCCACGCCCACGGCGATGGCCGCCAGCGCGTTCTGCACGTTGTGCCGCCCCGGGACGCCGAGCCTAAAGCGGCCCAGCGACCTGCCCTTCACGCTCGCTTCGAAGCTGGACTCCGCCGGACTGAGCTCGACGGCTCGAGCGGCGACATCGGCGCCCGGCTCGATCCCGTAGGTTATGACGCGGCGACGGATCTTCGGCAGCAGGGCTCGTATCTGCTCCCCCCAAGGCGGGTCTGTACAGGCAATCACGGCGCCATAGAACGGTGTCTTGTTCATGAAGGAAAGGAAGGCGGCGGCAATCTCGTCAAGATCGCGATAGTGGTCCAGATGTTCGCGGTCAATGTTGGTGACGACGGCGAGCGTGGGCAACAGATAAAGAAACGAGCGGTCGCTTTCGTCGGCCTCCACCACCATCAGTCCGCCTTTGCCCAGCCGCGCGCTGGAGCCAAAAGCGTCCAGCCGGCCGCCAATCACCGCGGTGGGATCAAGGTTCGCCTCGGCCAGCATCACGGCAATCATCGAAGTTACGGTCGTCTTCCCGTGCGCGCCCGCCACGGCCACGTTGAACTTCAGGCGCATCAGTTCCGCCAGCATCTCCGCGCGCGGAATAACAGGGACTTGCAGCCGCTTCGCCTCTCGAACCTCCGGATGGTCCGCGGCCACGGCCGTGGACGTCACCACCACCTCGGCGCCTTGAACGTTCGCCGCCGCGTGGCCCTCGGAGATTCGCGCGCCCAGCGTCGCGAGCCTTTCCGTGACCGACGTGGCTTTGAGATCCGAGCCGGAGACCGTATAGCCGAGATTGAGCAACACCTCCGCGATGCCGCTCATGCCGATGCCGCCGATGCCCACGAAGTGGATTTTGCGAATCTTGCCAAGCATAAGAAGTCAGTTGTCAGTCGACTGCTTGCATAACCAGGCTTTTGTAACGCGTCGCCCGGCGTCCATCATCTCCTGCCCAGCTCCTCAATCAAATCCGCAATGTGCGCTGCGGCGTCGGGATGCGCCAAACCGCGTGCCCGGCGTTCCATCTCGGCCAGCTCATCCAGGTGGTCAAGCAGCTCCCGGAGCTCCGCAACCAAGCGTTCCGGCGTCAACTCGGCCTGGGGCAGGACGCGCGCGGCGCCGGCTCGCGCGAGCGCCGTGGCGTTTTCCAGTTGGTGCTGATCCGTCGCCCCCGGAAAGGGAATGAGCAACGCTGCCTTGCCCGCCGCCGCCAGTTCCGCCACCGCCGTCGCCCCGGCGCGGGAGATGACCAAGTCGGCCCGCGCAAATGCCTCCGGAACATCGTCAACAAAAGTGTAAACCTCGGCGGTAAGCCCTCGTTCCTGATACGCCTTCCGCACGGCATTATAGTCTCGTTCGCCGGTTTGATGGATGAATGTCCACCGCTCTCGCTCCCTAGCCAGCAGGGGCAGGCTTCGCCGCAGGCAATCATTGATGGCCGCCGACCCCTGACTGCCGCCCAGAATCAAGACCGTGAAGGGAGGAACGTGCTGCTTGGGCGGCACGGCATTGAACGCCTTACGAACCGCGTGGCCCGTCAGGCGGCCCTTGGCGCCAAAGAAGCTCGCGGCCTCCGCAAATCCCACAGCCGCCAGACGAACTACCGGGGAGAGAACACGGTTGGTGAAGCCGGGCACCGCGTTGGGCTCAATCAGCAGGGTGGGAATATCCTGGAGAGCTGCTTCGAGCATGGCCGGCCCCGCCAGGTACCCGCCCACGCCCACAACCACGTCGGGTTGGAACTCTCTCAGCACGAGCGCTGTCTCCACTGCGCTTCGCGGCAGCACCAGCAGATTGCGCAACCTCCGCAGGCCGCCGATTCCCTTCAGCCCCGCCGCGGCCACCGTGCGCAAGGGGAAAGCCGCCGCGGGCACCAAGCGAGCCTCCAGACCGCGCCCGGTGCCCAGGAAGAGGATGTCGGGGCCGGGGCCGTTGGGATCGCGACGCTTCGCGCGCGCGCGCAATTCCTCCGCTACCGCCAGCGCCGGAAAGATGTGGCCACCCGTCCCGCCGGCCACCATCAGGACGCGCAGGGACTGAGCCCTAGCCTCTGGACGCCCCGCGCCTTTGCGGTCAGGAACCGTCCTTGCCTCCAATGGGGCTCCGCTGTCCGGCCGCTCGATTCTCACCTCCACCACTGCCAACGATTCCCCTAACTGGAATGCTGCGATATGTTCAACAAGATGCCGACGGCGATCAGGCTCATCAGAAGCGACGAGCCGCCGTAGCTGACGAACGGCAATGGAATCCCCTTCGTCGGCAACAGGCCCAGCACCACGCTGACATTGACCAGGGCCTGACCCACCAGCATGACCGTCAGCCCCACGGCCAGCAGCCGTCCGAACTTATCGCCGCAGCCGCTCGCCGCCCGCAACCCTCGCCAGAGAATCACCCCGAATAGCCCTAACACGAGCACTGCCCCGATGAAACCCAGTTCTTCGCTGATGACGGCAAAGATGAAATCCGTGTGCGGCTCTGGGAGATAGAAAAGCTTTTGCTTGCCTTCCATCAGGCCCAGCCCGTCAATTCCTCCCGTGCCCACCGCGATGAACGACTGAATGATCTGGAAGCCCTTTCCCAGCGGATCCGAGTAAGGATCCAGGAATGCCAGCCAACGCCGATAGCGATAGGGAGAGTAGAGGATCAGCAGATAGAGTGCCGGAGCGGCGGCCAAGATCCCCAGAGCGAAATGGCCCAGCCGCATCCCCGCCGCGAACAACATTGCCGCCACGACGAGCACCAGGGCCAGGGAGGTTCCGAAATCCGGCTCCTTCACTACCAGGGCCACGCTCGCCCCGGCAACCAGCCCGACGGGCAGCAGCGTGTGTTTCCAGTCATTCACAGCGCCCTGGCGCAAACGGAGAAAATAGGCAAGGAAAACCACCAAAACGAGTTTGGTGAGCTCCGAGGGCTGAAAGTTCATCGGCCCCAGATGGAGCCAGCGGTGAGCGTTGTGGGCGCGGTCGGCAAAGAGCACGACGACCAGCAAGATCAATTGCAGCCCTAAAGCGGGAAAGACCAGGCGGGGATTCGCAAGCCGCCGGTAGTCCAGATGCATCATGCCGACCATCACCGCCAGGCCCACCACCGCCCAGAGCACCTGCCGGATGAGGAAGTGGTAGCTGTTCCCAAACCGCTCCGAGGCCAGCACCGCCGAGGCGCTGAAAACCATGAGCGCCCCGAACAGAACCAGGATGACTACCGCCCCGAATAAGATCCTGTCGGATTCGAGTTGTCGGGCCATGCGCTCCTTACAGTCCCGGCAGCCGCTTTTGCCGGCTCGGGCGGCCAGCGGGTGGGGCCGGCTTCACGTCTCCGCCGTGCGCTTCCTGAGGCTCGGCGCCACCCGGTCCGGCGCCCGCGGCGGCAGCATTCGGGCGCGCTGCTCCACGAACTTCAAACGGCAGGGCTTCATCAGCCAAGCTTTCGGGCGCGCGCCAATCTTCCGGCGGCGGCCCAAACTCGTCGGCTGCGGGTCCGGCGGAGGGTTCCTCCTCCGGATAGGCAACCTCCTTCGCTGCCACTTCGTAAACGTAAACCAATTCGGGGTACGTCACGGCACGAGGCGGAGCCTCAGCCGGCTCGGAGCGTGCCGGAGGTTGCTCTGCTGCCTGAGGCGCCTCTGGAGCTTTCTCGATTTCGGGTGGCGTGGGCTCGGCAGCGAACTCAACCCTCATAAGTTCAGCAGGCGCAGCCTGCGCGGCCACTGGCTCCTCACGCAGAGGCTCAAGCGTTGCCACTTCCTCGGATGCGCGACCTGGCTCAACTTCGGGCTTCAGGGCTTCGGGGGCTGGAAGCTCAGCCGCCACTTCAGTGCTCGCAGGCACTGGGCTCTCCGGACTCACCCTTACTTCCCCAGCCGGCTTGGGCTGGGCTTCGGGCGAAGCCACCGCAGCGACTGAGGCCAGGCTCGCGGCGTCTTCCGCTCGCTTCTGGGCCTCCGCGGCTTTCACCTCCTGTGCTAGCTGTTCGACCAGACCCTTGAAAACGCGTCCGCGGTGCTCGTAATCCTGGAACTGGTCAAAGCTGGCGCAGGCCGGCGACAAGAGGATCACGTCGCCAGGCACGGCGCACTCAAGCGCCTGGCGGACCGCCGACTCCAGAGTTCCCGCGTGCACGAGTTCGACAGCGCCTTTCACTTCGCGGCCAATCCGCTCCGCTGCCGCGCCTATCAGATAGGCTCGGCGGACTCTCTCTTTGAGCAGGGCGCGTAGCGGCACATACGGCGCCCCTTTATCCTTGCCGACGAGAATCAGGTGGACGCCGCGTCCGAAGGCCGACAGGGCCTTGACGACGGCGTCAACGCTGGTGGCCTTGGAGTCGTTGTAGAACTCGACGCCGCGAATTTCGCGCACGTATTCCAGCCGGTGCTCGACGGCGCGAAACTCGCGCACCGCCCGGCGCAGGGCCTGGAAGTCCACACCCAGCACGCAGGCCACCGTCGCCGCCGCCAGGACGTTTTCCACATTGAATTCGCCCCGCAGCGGCACCTCGCGCGTTTCCAGAAGGACGCGCTCCAGGTTTCCCACGCGGTAAAGAATCTGGCCGTCGGAGACAAAGATGCCTTCGGGAAGGGTCTGCTTTTGGCTGAAGTAAACCTTGCGCGCGGCGACGGCGGGCGCCAGACTCATCACCGCGGGATCGTCGGCATTCAAGACGGCAACATCCTCGGCCGTCTGATTGCGGAAAATCTGCGTCTTAGCCCGCACGTAGTCGTCGAAGGACCGGTGCCGGTCCAGATGGTTAGCGGTGAGGTTCAACAGCACGGCCACGTGCGGCCGGAAATCCTGGATGATTTCCAGTTGGAAGCTGCTCAGTTCCGCCACCACGATCGTGTCCGGCGAAACCGTGTCCACCGCCGAAATCAACGGCATCCCGATGTTGCCACCCACAAAGGCGCGGAAGCCCGAAGCCTCAAGTATTTTCCCCAGGAGCGCGGTGGTGGTGGTCTTGCCATTCGAGCCCGTGATCCCCACCAGCTCTGATTCCAGAAACCAGCCAGCCGCCTCGATTTCCGGGACAATGGGGACGTGGGCTTTGCGCGCCGCCTGAAGTTCGGGCAGTTCCGGCAGAACCCCGGGGCTGACCACAATCAGATCCTGCCGTCGGAAGGTCTCCGCGCGGTGCAGGCCCAGCTCGAGACCGATCCTGTGGGCCAGCAATTCCTTGAAGTCCGGCTCCAGCGCCCAAGGCGGGCGCGAATCCGTGACCGTCACCACCGCGCCCCGGCGGTAGAGACATTGGGCGGCCGCGCGTCCCGTGCGCGCCAAGCCGACCACCAGCACCTTCTTCCCGTGCACATCCGTCACGGCAGTCCCCCCGAGCGCACCCGGTCGTTCCGCCGGAAGTAACCGTCCAGGATTTCGGAGACAATTTCGGAGAGCGACCGCCGGGCGCGCCGCGCCAGGCGCCGGGCAATGACCAGCGTTTCGCGGTTCAGCGTCAGGCTGACGCGCGTGGGGTTGCGGAATGATTTAGGCCTCGCCATAAATCATTAGTGCGTATTTTATGCGCAAAAATCGCCCCTGTCAAGCAACGGGCCCGGGACAACTGACCAGGAACGTCTTACCTCAATTTCAGCGTGGTGAGCGCAAAGAGCGCGAAAACCAGGGCCACAATCCAAAAGCGGGTGATGATCTTGGATTCCTTCCAGCCCAGCAGCTCGAAATGGTGGTGGAGGGGAGCCATTTTGAAAACGCGCTTCCGCCGCAGCTTGTACGAGCCCACCTGAAGGATGACCGAGAGGGCTTCCACCACGAAGATGCCCCCGATAAAGGGCAGCAGAAGTTCCTGCTTGATGATCACCGCCACGGTGGCGATGGCGCCACCCAAGGCCAAGGAGCCGACGTCCCCCATGAAAATCTCCGCCGGATAAGCGTTATACCAGAGGAATCCCAGACTGGCCCCTACCATGGCGCCGCAGAAAATGGTCAGCTCGGCCACGCGCGGCAAGTGCTCCAGGTCAAGGTAGTCTGCCAGGACCGCGTGTCCGGCCACGTAGGTGAGCACGGTCAGGGCGGAAGCCGAGATGATGACGCAGCCGATGGCCAGGCCGTCCAGCCCGTCCGTCAGGTTGACGGCATTCGACGACCCCACCAGCACCACGATGACCAGAACCAGGAAGGGCAGGAACGCCAGCGGGTAGGTCCAGACATTGTTGAGAAGAGCTGAGATCAGAAAGTCCGGCCGGAAGCGCTTGAAGAACGGGAAAGTCAAGGTGGTCGAGTACACGGCCCGCGCCGAGAGGAACACCAAGCTCATGCCAAAAATAAAGCTGACTAGAATCTGGAGGAGGAACTTCGAGCGGGCCGTCAGGCCCAGGCTCTGCCGCCGCTGCATCTTCTGGTAATCGTCCCAAAACCCGATGCCCGCGAAGGCCAAGGTGACGGCCAGGACCAACCAGACGAAAACGTTACGCAAGTCGGCCCACAGTAAGGTAGGGACAACCACGCAAAGGATGATGAGCACGCCGCCCATGGTCGGGGTCCCAGCCTTGGCGTGGTGTGACTGGGGGCCGTCGGACCGGATGTACTGCCCCACTTGGAACTCTTTGAGCTTGCGAATCAGCCAGGGCCCCAGAACCAGGGCCAGAAAGAGGGCCGTGAGGCTGGCATAGGCAGTGCGAAAAGTGATGTAGCGGAAAAGGTTGAGAAGACGGAAGTGCTCGTGAAGCGCGAGATAGAGATAGTAGAACATCTAGGCTTGCTCAGATTCCAAGCTCGGCATCCGGGCCTGCCGGCAGACGACCCTCCCAGGATTGCAGCAATTCAACTGCCTTTTCCAGGTGCACGGCGCGGGAGCCTTTCAGGAGCACCACGTCACCTGGCCGGAGGAGGCGGCGGCAAAATTCCGCTGCCTCCTCGGGAGTCGAGAAGAAGCACCCGCGCCCGGCCGCTAGCCCTGCTTCTGCGGCTCCCTCCAGAAAGAATTGGGCATCACCCTGCACGGCAAGCAGCCAGTCCACGCCACTTTCCGCGCACTTCCGGCCGATGCTGCGGTGCCATTCCGGCGAGCTAGGTCCCAGTTCGAGCATTTCACCCGCCACGACAATTCTCCGCCCTGCCCCGGGCCAGGCCGCGAGCGTCTCCAGCATCCTCTCCATCGCCACAGGGTTCGAGTTGTAGCAGTCGTTGATGAGAGTAATCCCTGGGGACAATGTAAGAATTTCACTCCGCTGAGGCAAACCTTGAAAGGCGGCGAACGCAAGCTGCACATCAGCGGGTGGGACGTGGAAGACGCTCGCGGTGGCGAGGGCAGCAAGAGCGTTCTGGACGTTGTGGCGTCCAGCGAGTGGGAGGTGGAAATCGTCGTCGAAACTCGGTCCCCTGACCCGGAAGCGGCTGCCCCCACTGGGGTCAGGGTAAACATCGAGGGCCCGGAAATCGGCCCCCGCTTCAAACCCGAAGGTTACCACGCGACCCCCGAAACCATCCGTGAACTGGCGGACGCGCGGATCGTCGTGGTTTAGGACGGCGGTTGCGCCCTGGGGCAGGTTTGCGATCAACTCGCGCTTGGCCCGAGCAATGGAGTCGATGGAGTCAAAGAACTGGAGGTGGACGGGGGCAACATTCGTCACCACGCCGACTTGCGGCTCGGCAATCCGCGTCAGAAGCTCGATTTCGCCGGGTGCAGACATGGCCAGCTCAGTGACGGCCACCGCGTGGGATGGCTCAAGCGCCAGGAGCGTCAAGGGGAGACCATAGTGGTTGTTCAAATTCCCCAGCGACTTCCACACGGAAAAGCGCCGGGCAAGGATGGCCGCCGTCAGCTCCTTGGTGGTGGACTTCCCGGTGCTGCCGGTGATGGCGATAAGTTGCCGGCCCCATTTCCGGCGAACCGCGCGAGCGAGCTGCTGAAGCGCCTCCGTGGTATCCCGGACCACCAGGAGAGCCGGAGCCAACTCCGGCGGCGATGGCGCGCGCCAAGCCTACTCGACCACGGCTGCCACGGCGCCCCGCTCGAATGCCTGGCCCAGAAACTCGTGCCCGTCGAAGTGGCGACCACGGATGGCGAAGAAGAGTTGCCCCCGGGTGAGCGTGCGGGAATCGATGGAGTAGCCACACGCCACTCGCTCCGCGACCCCACAAGAGGTGCCTAGCGTGGCCGCCACCTCCGCCAGCGGCAATTGCATGGCTTGTCCACTTCTCGGGGGAAAACGCCTCGGTGCCCCTGCCGGCTCGCAGGGAGAGACACCCTCACCGCCGGGCAGGTGTCCCCCGCTGCCCCGCGACGGCCTCCGAGCTAAAACCTAGCTCGCGGAGCATTCGCCTCGCTACTTCGCGATCGTCGAACGGGATCGTGCGCTCCTTCAAGATCTGATAGGTTTCGTGGCCCTTCCCTGCCAGGACCACCACATCCCCTTCCCGGGCCTCCACGAAGGCCTTGCGAATGGCCGCCTCGCGGTCTACTTCCAGAACATAGGGCTTGCCGGTCCTCTGCAGGCCCACCAGCGCGTCATTCATTATGAGGATGGGGTCTTCGGTGCGCGGATTGTCGGAAGTGAGCACCGCAAGATCGCTGAGGGAACCGGCCGCCTCGCCCATCAGCGGCCGCTTGGTGCGGTCGCGATCACCCCCGCAGCCGAAGACCACAATCAACGCGCCTGAAGACGGCGCGGCGAGTTCCCGCGCCGTCTTCAGGACGTTGCGCAGGGCGTCGTCGGTGTGGGCGTAGTCCACAACCACCAGAAAGGGTTGGCTCTCGTCGATGCGTTCGAAGCGCCCCGGCACGGCTGCCAAGCCGGCAATGCCTTCCTGAATTTTCTCCCGGGCAATACCCAGACCAAGCGCCGTCGCCGTGGCTGCCAGGATATTCGCCAGGTTCGCCCGCCCTACCAGCGACGATTCCACATCGAAGTAGCCCTCAGGCGTCTCCAAGGTGGCACGCAGGCCGGAGAGATTTTGCTGGAACTGCTTCACCTTGACCTGAGCGCCGGAGTTGAAGCCGTAGGTGATGCGACGAGGATTGGGCACTTCCAGCAGCCGCGCGGCCCAAGGGTCATCGGCATTGATGACTGCCAACTCCGGAGGAGGGGTTCCCAGACCCTCGAAGAGGCGACGCTTGGCGGCAAAGTAGTTCTCGAAGTCTTTGTGGTAATCCAAATGATCGCGGGTGAGGTTGGTGAAGAGGGCGGCGGCGAAGTGGAACCCCCAGAGCCGTTCCTGCGCCAAGGCGTGCGAGGAAGCTTCCAGTACGGCTGCGCTTCCCCCTGCCTTTACCAACTCCGCGAAATAGGCGAGCAGATCCAGCGATTCTGGCGTGGTGTTCAGCGCCGAAAGCGTTCGCCCGCCCAGGCGGTATTCAATGGTGCCAAAGAGCCCGGCGAGAACGCCGCTGGCGCGGAAAACACTCTCCAGGAGGAAAGCCGTCGTCGTCTTGCCGTTCGTGCCCGTGATGCCCACAAGCTGCAGGCGTGCATCCGGGTGTCCGTAGAAGATCCGAGCCGCCTCCGAGAGGGCCCGGCGGATTTTGGCCACCTGAACCCAGCGCGCGGTAAGCTCGGCGGGCGCTGGGCGTTCGCTCACAATGGCAACGGCGCCGCGATCCAGGGCTTGAGGAATGTAGTTGTGCCCGTCGGCTTTCTCACCTTGGATGGCAAAGAAGAGGGTTCCCGCCTCAACCAGCCGGGAGTCATAGGCCAGGGACGTAACGTTGCGAGCAGCGTCCGCGCCGATTTCCAGGCTTGGCACTCCCTCGAGGAGTTCGCCTAACTTCATTGCCCACTCGCATTATAGCACTTGAGATGTCGGGGCTCGGGCTTCGGAGTCAGCCACCCAGTCGCCCCGCGAACCCCGGGCCCCAACTCCAAACCCCAGGGCCGTTTCACCGCGCGAATCGAACCCAGACGCGCGACCCCGACAGAACCTGCGCTCTCGCCGGGGGCACTTGCGCCATGGCCAGACCGGAACCACTCATCGTAAGTTCCAGCCCCAGCTCTTGACACTCTTCCGCCACGCGGCGCAAGGCCAAGCCCGAGAAATCGGGAACGACCAGCATCGGACCGTCGTCCAGAACCACCGTGCCCCCGGGCAGCGGAGCTGGGACTGGTGAAAAGGAAACGGGTTGAACGGGTGGGGTGGCAACCCCAAGCGGTTCAGGTTCCGAAGGAAGGAATCCCGCCTGATCCCCTCGTTGCTGGCGAGGAGACCCAGCAGGCGCGGACGTAGCAACCTGAGGCCACCGGGAAGGATTGTCTTGCGGCACGTTGAGATAACCCAGCGTCTGCTCTGCGATGGACCTGAACACTGGGGCTGCCACCTCTCCACCGTGAATCGCCCCCACCGGTGAATCGATAATCACCAGAATGGTTATCGCCGGTCGTCGCACGGGGGCAAAACCCGCGAAGGAAGCTATGTAGTGCGATTTGGAATAAGTTCCGGAAGCGTCGATCTTTTGCGCGGTCCCGGTCTTGCCGGCCGCCGAGTATCCCGCGGGACGGGCGGGCACGCCCGTGCCGCTTTCGACCGCCTCGGCCAGCATCTCCTTCATCAGCTCAGCGGTCTGCTGGCTTACCACCCGACGCCCGGCGGCCGGCGGCAGCGCGTCATGGGTATCACCCAGAAACACGTCACGGACGACTCGCGGCTGGAAGAGAATGCCGCCGTTGGCAAGGGCGGAGTAGGCGCTCGTGAGCTGGAGCGCCGTCACGCCCACTTCCTGCCCCATGGAAATCTCGCCGATTGAGATGCCGGACCAGCGAGCGGGTGGCTTGATCAACCCGCGTTCTTCTGCCGGCAACTCCACCCCAGCCTCCGCCCCGAAGCCGAAGGAGCGCATGTAGCGATAAAGGCGCTCCTCGCCCAGCCGCAGCCCCAGCTTGATCGTCCCCACATCGCTGGATTCCGCGACCACGCGCTCCACGGTCAGCGCGCCAAAGGGCTTATGGTCGTGAATCACGTGGCCCGCCAGCACAATGCTGCCCTGCTGGCAGTCGATGACTTCTTCGGGGGAAGCGAGCTTCTCTTCCAAGGCGGCGGAGACGGTGACGATTTTGAAAGTCGAACCCGGCTCATAGACCCAAGCCACGGCCCGGTTCACGCGGGCTTCCGGCTTGCTTTTGCCAAACTCGTTGGGGTTGAACGTCGGTTGGCTGGCCATAGCGAGGATTTCGCCTGTCTGCGGGTTCTGCACCACCACCGTGCCACTGGCAATGCCCCAGCGCGCCGCCGCTGCGGCCAGCGCTTTCTCGGCGATGTACTGGATGTTCTCGTCCAGGGTCAGGACGACGTTCTTGCCCGGCCGCCCTTCGCGCTCGGTCGAACGAAACGACTGGCGGCGAGCGTCGGCGGCGATCAGCACGCGGCCGGGGGTCCCTTTGATCGTATCGTTCATCCGGTATTCCAGCCCGGCCAGGCCGCTGTCATCCAAGCCCACATAGCCCAGCAACTGCGCCGCGAGTTCGCCCTTGGGATAGAACCGCTTCATCTCCTTCTGGAAATAAATGCCTGTCAGGTTCATGTCCCGCAGGCGCGTCGCTTCTGCGGAAGAGACTTTCCTCTTCACCCAGCAGAACGAGCGAAAGGTCTTGAACCGTCCCAGGAGATCGCCTCTCTCCATCCCCAGGATAGGCGCCACAAGGTCCGCCACCATTTCCGGATTGCGAATTTCCGCAGGCACCGCGAAGATCGAATCCACCACCAGACTCATTGCCAGGGGATGCATCTGGCGGTCGTAAACGATCCCGCGCTTGGGCGCCACCTCCAGGGTGCGCTGCTGCTGCCGTTCAGCGCGAGTCAGCAGCTCGACATACTGGATGATTTGGAGATGGTAGAGACGCCCGACCAGGCACAGCATCCAGACGGCCAGGAATCCGCCAAGCAACAGGCTCCGGTCGAGCGCCCGGGAACGGGGGCTGGCGGCCGACCGAGCTGGCGGCTTACGTGGAGGCATTTAAGGCTCGCGAGGAATTTCTCCCAGGGCGGGCAGGTTGCGCGCTAACTCCGGACTGCCCACCTCGCCGGTGTCGTCCGCGGCATCGCCCACGCGAATCACCTGCTGCGGGGCAGGCGAGGCGAGGCCCAGTTCCCGCCGCGCCAGGTTGTCGATGCGTTGCGGGTCAGCCAGCGAGGCCTGCTCCAGACGGAGCTGGTGATTCCACTCTTCCAAATCCGCGCGCTGGGCCTTGACCGCTTCAATCTGATAACCGTCCCGCACGCACTGGAAACTCTGCCAGGAGACATGCAGGCCAAAAAGAAAAACCAGAACGCCCAGTCCCAGCAGACAGAAACATTCACGGCGTTTCTCCCGGTCAACTTCGCGGTGCAAACGAGAGTTGTCGATGCGCTTGACGAAATAGATGTCCGTGAAGCCCGCCCGCCCCCCGGTCGGCTGGGTGCGCGGACGCCGTCTCGTTCTCGGGAGTGCTACGGCAACTGTGGCCATATCTTTGGGGGCTGGGTTCTGGCTTCTCCCTAACCCCTAATCCCCAATCCCTAACCCCTGCTTTTCAGCCGCGCGCAACTTGGCGCTGCGCGACCGTGGATTCGCGCGCCTTTCCTCTTCGCCGGGGCGAACGACCTTGCGCGTCAGGATCCGAACCTGGTCTTCCCGCTGCCAGGCCTGGAAGGCGTGTTTCACCAGCCGGTCTTCCAGCGAATGAAAGCTCACCACCACCAGCCGTCCTCCCGGAGCAAGCACGGCCAGCGCCTTCGCCAGAAACCCTTCCAGGTTCTCAAGCTCGCGGTTCACAGCCAGACGCAACGCCAGGAAGGTACGCGTTGCCGGATGAATTTGGTGGAGGCCCGCCCGGGAGGGGATGGATCGCGTCACCACCTGCGCCAGTTCGGTGGTTTTTCGAATCGGGCGGGCCTTCACAATAGCTCGCGCTATGCGGCGCGAGTGGCGCTCTTCTCCTAACTGGTAAATAAGATTAGCCAGGTCCCGCTCAGGAGCTTGATTCACAATCGCTTCAGCAGTTGTTGTTGCCGCGGGAGCCATGCGCATATCGAGCGGGCCTGGCAAACTGAAACTGAACCCGCGCGAGGCATCTTCCAGTTGCAGCGAGCTCAGGCCGAGATCGGCCAGCAGGCCGTCGGCGGGCCCGAGCCCGCTCGTGGCGTGCAGCGTATCGATCTCGGCAAAATTCCCTTCCAGCACAATCAGCTTCTCTCCGAAACCCTGTAGGCGCTCGCGCGCCACCGCCAGCGCGGCCGGGTCGCAGTCGATGCCCAGGAGCTTTCCCTGCCCGGGCTGCAAGACTTTGAGAATCGCTTCGGCGTGTCCCCCGCCTCCCAGCGTCGCGTCGATGTAGATGCCGTCAGGCCGAACATTCAAAAACTCCAACGCTTCCTTGAGGAGTACCGGGCGATGCACTGCTCGGGGCTCAGGATTCGGGATTCGGGGTTCGTGATTCTTGCCTGCTTCGTCATCGGCCACCGTTTCCCATTCCCAAACCTGAAATTGCTGAACCCAAATCGAAAATCCAAAATCGCAAATCCAAAATCGCTAGATTCCTAAATCGCTCAGGGTCTGTTGGTCCTCGTCGGTGAACGGGTTCTTCTCCATCTGCTCGCGGAAACGTTCCATGTTCCAGACGTCGAGATAGTTCAGGTAGCCAATCACCGCCACTTCGCCCTTCGTCGCCGCGGACTCGCGCAGCAACGCGGGAATCAGAATTCTCCCTTGCGCATCCATGCGGCCGGTCTGGCCCCAGTAGTTGGCGCGGTCCAGGAATTTCTTCTTCGCTTTGTTCAAGGAGGGCAGCGCCGCGAGCTTCTCCTCAATCTCTCGCCACACGGAAAAGGGATAGATACGAAGCGATTGGCCATCGAGACTGGTCAGGTAAAACTCGGGGCCGAAGTTCTCCTCCACATGCGTCTTGAACGCCGTCGGGATCTTCAACCGGCCCTTGCCATCCACCGTCGCTGGGTAGTTACCGCGTAGCATCTCTGGAACTCGTCTTAACCCGTCTCGCGACCCAAAATCTTCTTGGGAATCGCACTTGCGACTACTTTCGTCTACTTTCTACCACTTTTCTCCACGAAATATAGGCCTCCGTTTGGGGCTTGTCAAGGGTTTTTTTCAATTTTTTTAAGGGGTTAGGAGCCCAGCAGGACTATGCCGCCCTTTGTGGGTCTCTCCACTCTAGACCACAACCCGTGGGGGTCATAAAGTCGACGGCAGCCCGGGAACGGGGGTTGGGGGTTGGGGGTTGGAGGTTGGGGGTTGGGGGTTGGGGGTTGGGGGTTGGGGGAATTGAAGATTGCAGATTGATGATTGCCAATTTTGGATCTGTTGCTTTCGAGTTTCCGATTTCCATTTTCCAATTTCGAATTCCGATTTTGGATTTGCGATTTTGGATTTTCGATTCTGGATTTCGGGTTCGCCACGTAGCGCCGGCATGCCCGGCAACGCTGGGACAGGCGGGTGGGGCAGACCCGCAGACGCCGCTTCAAGACACAATCTCCCGGCGCCCCGGCAGCAATATTTCTATGGCCTGAGTCACCTTCATTACTTGACGACGACCGCCTGCTGCCGCCTACCATGGTGATGACCAGATCTTGATGATGCCAAAAACCAACCCAGAAAGACCAACCAACGCGAACGTCAAGAAAACGATATTGAAACAATCGGAGTATGTGAAAAGCCTCCTAAGGGCAAAAAAGGATTCATTGGCCCTTTTCGCGTTTGTTACGTGTTCTTCTCGCAAGAAGAGCTTCACCGAATGTGGCTCTTCCCCCGCGTCCTGAAAGTTTGATGAGTTTTCGAAAAACTTCAGTGCTGCTTCGGCGTTCTTGATGAGCTCCTTGTTCCTTTTGTCAAGCTTCCAGAAGGTGAAGGAGAACAGGATGAGCAGAAAGCCCAACAGCGCGCTGGCACCAAAGATTTGGTAATCCTTCTGAAAGGTGGCAAATACTCCCGTTGTGATAACTGACGAAATGACAACGTAAAAGTTGAAGGTCGTTAGGCGCTGGGCAGCATGCACTTGGAAGTAATCCCACGCTTGTTTTCGCAAGTAACTTTCTTCACGGCCCTCGGTGCTCATCGACTCTTGCCTCCGGATAATTCCTGAACGCGAAAAACGTTGTCTTGCCGGCCGCCGTAAGAAGACTAGCCGACCTAAAGATCCGCGCCACCTCCTCCGACCTATCTTACAGATCGCGCAGCCAACCGCGCAGTTGCGCGAACGCCCCCATTTGAAGTTCCGTCATCGGTTACTCTCGGCGAGTTCCTGCGCCGTCTTATCCTTATACAGCACAGGCTTATTCGCCATCTTCTTGCCCTTGCGTTCCTCCTCCAGGATAAACCGCATGGGAGCCGTGCGATAAACGGCAGTCTTGATCCCGGCATTGCTCATGGCCCCGTAGGTTCGGAAGACTTCGGAGACAATTTCGAGGATGTCGTCATCAAGCAGAACCTCAGATCGAGGCGCCGGACCAGGAGCGACCATCGGAATCCGGCGTGCAAAGAAGCGGCGGACCTCATACCCCTGCATTACCTCAAGTGCCTTATCGAGGTTGGGCGGCCACGGGCCGTCCACCTGCCGCAGGTAGATATTGCTAGCAATCATATGGCCGAGTTTTTTCAGTGAGAAAAGGTCTACGAGGTACATTAGCTTGGTCATCTTGAAGTAAGTCATGCGTCCCCCCAGTTCCAGCAGAACCCGCGCCACCTGTTGCATCGTTGACGCGCCTGGGGGGAACAGACTCGGTGCATCAGCTCGAGCAGTCTTCCGTTCAACCAGTCCTTTGACCGGACGCACAACCTTTGACAGCCGCATGAAGTCTGACCGCTGCTTGGCCAACGACCTATGTATGATAGCGCGCGGACCAGGATGGTAGAGGGGGAATAACCTAGTCTTGCGCCAGGGCACCAACTGCGCAACGCTATCGCGCAGTTCAATCCCGTGCGGTGAAAGCACATCCAGAGCGTTCAACGCTGCCGCGCCCAAGGTGACGATGACGTCTGGGCTGACCAAACCGATGACCATTTCGAGGTACGCCGAGCAGTTTGCTATCTCCTCGGGTGTCGGCGTCGCGTTGTTGCCGTTTTCCTGTTTCGGATTGCACAACACGGCGTTGGTGATAAAGACATCATCGCGCCGCCATCCGATGTTCCCAAGGAGGGCATCAAAGTTGTCTCCGGTGCGATCCCCGTAGAGAGGAATACCAGTCCTGTCAGCACCAAGCCGTCCGGGAGCTTCCGCCACAAAGAGAACTTTCGAGTCCACATTGCCGTTTGCGGAGGAGAGCACTTTCCTGCGATTGCAGAGCCTCGGGCAGAGGTCGCAATGCTGCACCGACGCAGCGAGGTCATTGAGACGGGCCGTTTTGCCGAAGGTCTGGTATGAGCAGATCATGCCGAATCTCCTTTGAAGTTGGGGCCGAGGCAATCTGGATCGGGATTCTTGTCGAGCGAGTTGTAGGCGATAACTTTCTGCGCCAAGCAACCAGACAAGCACTTCTCCAGAAACCTGCACGAGTCGCAGGGGGCCTCGAAGTCCGTGGTGAGGTATGTTCGCACGGCCTCCAAATAGGGAGAGTTCTGCCAACACTCGAGCAGGCTCGTGCCCGCAAGACAAGACCAATCCTCCGTTTTCACCAGTTCCGACGCGCCGATTCTCTTGAAGGCGTCACACGGGTAAAGACGAAGATCCGGACCGATGATCAACCGGTCTATGGCCGCCCAGCATGCAGGTGTGTCATTTAGCATGAGGAAGTTGTAGGGCGAGCCGGTCCTGATGAAATCCTCCCCATGCTCTTTCCTGAGAGTCTGGACCTGACGTCGGAGTTCGAGGTTCTGGACGCGGTTCAGGACGCGATCCCTAAGCAGCGCTGCGCGCCCTTGGGCGACAAGGCGCAACACACTTACACGCGAGGCACCGAGTTGACGAGCAAGATGCGCAACCTCGTTTAGTTCTCGGTAGTTAGCTACCATCGGAACAAAGTGGAGTTCCGTCGCCAGCCCAAGGGACAATGCATCGCCCATCGCCGCCTTGGTTCGCTCGAAACTTCCTGCCTTCCGCGTGATTCGTTCATGGGTTGTGGCGGTTCCGCCAAAGACGCTGAAGATCATCCGAGTAGCACCAACGGTGTGGAGGCGCGAAGCTGCCTGCTTGAAACCCTCTGCGTTCCCGGATGTGTATACTGTAACCTTCAGATGATGTTTGGCTGCAGTTTCCACCGCGTCACAGATATGGGGCCACAGGAGTGGCTCGCCGCCGGAAAAAGCGACGTCCTGAGTTCCCATCTTCGCCGCGTCTGCAAGGACGCGAAGACAATCGTCACGTGTCATTTCCAGCATGTTCGAGGGTCGCGCGTCGCTGGAACAGTGGATGCAGTTCAGGTCACAACGGTAGGTGACCTCTATTTTGAACTCCCTCAGGTTGAAGGGGCGACAGTGGCGTTTCATCAGAACCCCTCCACCAGTTGCTTGAGCTCCCTCTTCTTGCCGGCAACGTAGGCGTGTGACGATACACACGTCAAGGGACCGGGCAACCCGCCCACCTCCTTGGCCAGAAACATGAGGAGGTTGCACAGCCCCCAGTAGTTGCCATAGGCGCGCTCCAGGAAGTCGTGATTCCGATAGACCGCGAGTAGGGCCAAGGTCAAAGGCCGACCTGCTTGCCCTTGCTCGGTTTGGACGGCAATGTAGTTTAGACACGGTCCACCGAGCGGGCGCACGGTTTCCCCCCCTGGCTTTTGGATGAGGACAGTATATGCCGCTTTGCTGAGATACTCTCGGTCC
>JALHUF010000654.1 GCA_022866195.1 Terriglobia bacterium | reverse complement strand
TTCCCCAACTCCTCGTATCCGGCCACCAGCCGCTGCTGATCCTCTGCTGCCAGGTAACCGCAGCCGCGTGCAAAATCCAGCCACACCTGCGTTTCGGCTGCCTCAGCGTCCGAGTCGGCCAGTTTGCTGACGAACACGGTGGGGTACTGCCGTTTGCGAAAACCCTCGGCGATGTTAGCGGCCACGCTTCGAGACGACCGGCGGATTTGACTCGTCAGTGAGAAGCGTTCATCCGCCGGGAATGCCTTGGAGAGGTTGAAGATCTCCATGGCTAATTTGAAGGCTAGTTGATAAACCCTCAGATCTCGGTAGCCCCGAAGCATTGTCGGCGCAGGGCACCTCAGTTGGCGTCTGTGACGCTTTTATTACCGCCACATTAAGCACACCGGTCTTGTAGCCGCGCAAACTCGCTCGTCAAGCCCAGGGGCTTCGTTGCTTGCTGCGCCTGCTGCCTTCCTTCGAATCCCAAACGCTGTCGAATGCAGTCGTCGCAATAGGCGAAGCCTCGGTTCTGCCTCAAGAAATCCGCCACCCTTACGGGCACCGTCTTAGTCATCGCGCTCCGCAGAGCGGTTCTCCGCCTTCTGCTTTCTGCCTACTGCCTTCTCTCCGCCGGGCTACAGGCTCTTCGCCACCAGCTTAATCAGGTCGCGCACGCGGCACGAATAGCCCCACTCATTGTCGTACCACGCCGTGACCTTCACGCAGGTCCCGTCGATGACCTTGGTGAAACCCGCATCGACGATGGCGGAGTGCGGATTGCCGCGGAAGTCAATGGAAACCAGCTCCTCCTCGCAGAATTCCAGAATGCCCTTCAGGGGGCCTTCCGCCGCTTTCTTGAGCGCCCCGTTGACCTCTTCCAGCGTGGTAGGCTTCTCGACAAAGACCACCAGGTCAACCAGCGAGATGTTGGGCGTCGGCACCCGCATGGCGAAGCCATCCAGCTTGCCCTTCAGTTCGGGCAGAACCAACCCTACGGCCTTGGCCGCGCCCGTGGTGGTGGGAATGATGGAGACCCCCGCGGCACGCGCTCGGCGCAGATCCTTGTGGGGGAGATCCAGGATCCGCTGATCGTTGGTGTAGGCATGGATGGTCGTCATGGACCCTTTCAGGATCTTGAAATTCTCGTGGACCACCTTGGCCACCGGCGCCAGGCAGTTCGTGGTGCACGACGCATTGGAGATAATGTGGTGCTTGGCCGGGTCGTAGGCCTGGTCGTTCACGCCCAGCACGATGGTGATATCCTCGTTCTTGGCGGGCGCGGTGATGATGACCTTCTTCACGGTGCCCTTCAGGTGCTTGCGCGCGTCCTCGGCCTTGGTGAACAGCCCGGAGGACTCCACCACAATCTTCGCCCCCAGAGAAGTCCAATCAATATCGGCCGGATCCTTCACCTTCAACACCTGGACCGTGCGGCCGTTGACCTTGATGTAACCATCCCCGTGACTCACCTGGGCGTTCAGAATGCCCAGCACCGAGTCGTACTTCAGCAAGTGGGCCAGGGTTTTGGCGTCGGTGATATCATTGACGGCCACGTACTCGATTGTGGGATCGTCCAAGGAAGCGCGTAGGATGTTCCGCCCGACGCGCCCAAACCCATTGATTCCTACCTTAACTGGCATGGCCTTTTCCTCCAGAGCGTGTGCGCTAAGATAATTTGGACTGACAATGTTAAGCGCCCCCTAAGGAGAAGTCAACGCAAAGGGTTGCCACATGGCAGCGGCGTACCTCAGGCTGGAGAACAGAGGAGGCGACACCGGATAAGCCTAGACGCGGTAGGTGCGGATGAGCTCAATCGTTGGTGGGTCCGCGGACGAGTCAAAAGTCACGTTGAAACTCTCAAAGAAACCACGCCTGCCTAGGATCCCACCGACCGTAAGTCCCCAAGAGAATCCGGCCACCGTTTCAAATAGCTCCGGGCCGAGAAGAACCTTCACTTTGTGAAAGTAGACAGGGACCTTCCCCACTCGGATGATCCCTCCAAGGTCGCCTCTTACACCGGATTCCAGCGCTATCCCCAAGGGCTTGCAGAGACCAGCATGAAAGAGGCACCAGGGAGAACCCGAATCCACGAAAGCCTCAGGCCACTTTGTCGGGGGGGGAATGCCTGTAAATGAGTTTTACGTTTACGATCCACGCCCAATCGTACTTCTCGTGCGGGAACGCAGGGTGTGGATGGTCGATTGGCCAGACCTTAGCCGTCAGTCTCAAGCGCGCATCACCCTCACGGTCCAATCGTCGGGCACCTTGACGAGAACTGGGTCAGCAACGCCGCGGCGCTGGGCTTCAGAGACCGCTTCCTCATAGGTTGCGCCATAAGCTACAACCTGGTTTTCGTCATCAGAAAACGCAACCCAGCCGTCCGCCGGCGCCTCTTTGAGTGCAGTAATTCGCTCCTCCGGGGCCATGTCCTCCCCCTCCTGCCACCGATCTAGTCACTCTTACATTAGATGCGCACTCTACATTCCTGATAGGCGCTTGTCAAGCGCAGCGGGCCAAAATCGGCATCGGGCTTTGAAAGCGGCGGGCGGTGTGACGGGGAGGTGGTCAATACTGGCGCACGGCGACGACGGTGTCACCGTCGAAGGTCACAAACAGGACATGAGGGGGGAGGCCGTAAATCCAATCTTCTTGTTCCGCCCCGTTGCGGACCTCGCGGACTTTACGGTCGGGCGGGCCTTTGGCGGAAAGCGCCGCATCGCGGTCCATCCCCACGATGACCTGGTGCTTTTTGATGGCCTCTTTGATTTCCGGCGGGACCGTAGGCGTATAGAGGACGGTGGGCGAGCGGCGTTCAAAGTCCAAGACTGTGGCCAGCAGCTTCTTGACCTGTTCCACCGTCAATGCCGACGCCTGGTCGGGAAGAGCCAAGCTAATCGAGGAGCCGTAGGCCAGGACAGGAGTCTCGGGCACGATC
>JALHUF010000069.1 GCA_022866195.1 Terriglobia bacterium | reverse complement strand
CGTGGCGGGGAAGACTATCGTCCCATCGTCGTCGGATAAGTGATGAATCCCGGGATTTTCAGCCGAATCCTGTAAAGTCCGGTGCGTGCCGTTAAATACAGGGTCCGATAATCTGCATCCCCCCAACCGCAATTGGCGGGCAGCTCCGCCATGAGTATCGTCCCCAGATGCTTTCCTCGTTTATCGAACACCCACACGCCGCCTGGACCCGTAACGTAGAGATTCCTCTTGCGATCCACTTTCATGCCGTCGGGTACGCCCTGCCGGGCCGATTTGAGCTCCGCCAGGATGCGGCCATGCGAGATGCTGCCGTCCGGTGCAACGGCAAAAGCGCGAACGTGCAGCCGGGCCGAGTCCTCGACATAGAGCGTCTTCTCGTCGGGCGAGAGCGCAATGCCGTTGGGGCGGTCGAAGTCCTGGGCCAGCAAGGTGAGCTTCCCCTCGGGGGAGATTTTGTAGACGCCCTGGAAGGGAAGTTCCTTTTGCTCCTCCCGGATGCCGTAGGGCGGATCGGTGAAGTAGATTGTGCCGTCCGAGCGCACGACGATATCGTTAGGGCTGTTAAGCTTTTTCCCGTCGTAGCTCGAGGCAAGAACCGTGAGCGAGCCGTCGGCTTCCTGGCGGGTGACGCGGCGGTTGCTGTGCTCGCAGGCGAGTAACCGGCCGGCGCGGTCGTAGGTCAACCCATTGGAGTTTCCGCTGGGCGTCCTGAAAGCCGTGGGTGCGGCGCCGGGCACGAACTTCACGATCTGGTTGGCGGGGATGTCGCTGAAGAGCAGAAACCCGGCGGGATTCCACACCGGCCCTTCAGTGAACTGGAAGCCGTCGGCGACTTTTTCCAGGCGGGCGTCCTTGTCGATTAACTTCCAAAACGCTGGCGAGGCCGCCTCCAATTGCTGCCCAAAGGCAGCGGGTGGGCGCTGCGCGAGCGCCCCGACCAGCATCAGACCCAGTAGCAGGTTGACGATCCGCAGGCGAGTCATGTGTACCTCCTCAAATGAGGTCGGATGGATCCCCGAAGCAGCGTGTACGCCTCCAGAGGCCTGCCCATGATAGCAGAGAAATCAGGGGGATGACGCACAACGCCGGCGGCTGAAACGAGGGGCCCCGGAACTGCATCAAAAAAGAGGGGCGCTGGTATGGGGTGTGTCCGCTCCAGGCTGTGAGTGTAGGCCAAACGCGGCCGCCCATCAGGGCGGCCACTCTTCTGGGGACTTGTCCGCCGTTTCCGCGCGGGGTCAGGCCGCAGCCTCAGAGGGTTTCAGATCGTGAAGCCTGCCGAGAATGCGATCGACAATTGCCTCCTCCTTAAGCTCCTTCCTGTAGGTCACGCTGTCGGTTCGGAGGATTTCAGCAGTCAGGTCGGTTCGGTAAGCTTGGAGTATTTCCAACAGCAGAAAACATTCCGGGGACGACACTTCAAGGTGCATACATCACCCCCTGCGGTACTCTGGCTTCAAGCCTACCGCATTCCAGGGGGGGGCAATCAATCTGGGAGGACCGGGACCAGTCATAGGCCTCCAGGAGATGGCAAATTTCCACCAGTAGTATTATGATGGAGCGCTGAATTCTCCATTGTTTGCGCAAAGCGAGGTGACCTGCGATGAAAAAGGCGCTGTTGACGGTTCTGGCCGTCTTTGTCCTGGCTTTCTTCGGAGCGACCTTGGCCGTGGCTCAGGAGGCCGCCCCCGCCGAAAAAGCCGCGCCTGCCGTGAAGGCGGAGACTATTTCCGGAACGATCTCGATGGTCGTGGCGGAAAAGAAGCTGGTGGTTCTCACGGGTTCGGGCGGCATTTCATACAACTTCAAGGTGACCGGGGGCACGCGGATCAAGGTTGCCGGCAACAAGGCCAAGTTTTCCGAGTTAGCCGCGCAGACCAACAAGTCGGCCACCGTCAAGTTCCTTCCTCTCCGTTCGGGCAACGTGGCCCAGAGCATCGAGGTCAGTCAGTAGGCCGGAGCGGCAAGTGGAAGTCTACCCCGATGAAAAGCTCGATACAGTGGAGTGGGGTAGAGCGCACGAGCCAGCCCGCCCCGGCGGGCCAATCTACGGAGGATAGATGGTAACGGAACCCAAGGCTGCCCCAGTGGAAGAATGGAAAGTGCGCCGCGTGGGCAGTACCACGTTCGCCATTTCCAAGCCCAAGCGCAGCCGCCGCAAGCTTCGCCAGATGCGGCTGAAGAACCGGCGGCGAGCACGCTAGGAGGACCAACCCGCTTTCGTCTCGCTCCCCCTCTCCGGCCATAGCGAGCGGGAGAGACTCGTCACCCCTACTTGCATTTTTGAACGGACGGCTGGGTGCGGTTTCCCGCTTGCCGCTTGGCCAGTTCTCAAGCCGCCTAGCGCCTCGGTTCCCAAGATGCAACTTCTGACAGCGTGATAGACTCTATTTGAATAGGGCTTCTGGCCTGGATAGCGTGGGCCGGATCGTGCGACATCAGCAAGGAGTGAACGAACTGTGGCGAAAAAGGCAATCGGAAAAGTTGCAGTACTGATTCTTGCCTGCCTGATGGCGGGTGGGGTGCGGGCTGCTGACAGATCCCTGAGCCAGGACGACGTCTTACTGCTCCTCCTTGGGGGGGCGACGACGGAAAAGATGCTGGCACTGATCGAGCAGCGCGGCATCGACTTCCGGATGAATCCGGACCTCGCCAAGAAGTTCCACGACGCCGGCGCGGATGATATCGTCATTGAAGCGCTGCAGAAGGCGGGCGCGAGAGTCCAACCGGGAACCGCGACTACTCCACCTTCTCCGCCCGCAACCAATCAGGGACAGGCCGCGACCTCTCCGGCTCCGGCGGCCGCGCCTGCCGGCCCGCAGGCAACAGCATCCGGGGGCCCAGCCGGCGACCAGTACCCTCTTGCTCCTTCGTTCTCCTTAGTTGACCTATCCGGGCAGAGAGTGAGCCTGGCGGACTACAAGGGGCAGGTTGTGGTGGTCAATTTCTGGGCCTCCTGGTGCCCGCGCTGCCGAGCGGCCATTCCGCGGCTGGTCGAACTCCAAGACAAGTATCGTGCCCAAGGCTTGCGGGTCATCGGCCTATCGGTGGACGAAGGTCCGGGAGCCGTGCGCCAGTACTTCCAGATGCAGCATGTGAACTACCCGGTCGCCATGGCTGATTGGAAAGTCCGGAAGAACTACGGCGGAATCTCCGGCGTGCCTACGAGCGTTCTGATCGGACGGGATGGCCGCGTTTATTTCACACGTGTCGGCGTGCCGGACGGTCAAGGCCTCTCTTCCTATCTTGAACCGGAGATCCTGATGTTGCTCAACACCTCCATCGGCGGGGGCGCCCCGCGGCCGCGCGAGGCCGCGGCGCCGCTCGCGGCCTCGGGTGAGACAACACCTGTCCCCGCAGCCCCGACCGGATCGGCCCGCGCCCCCAAGTTGACTGACCCCAGCTCGGACCAGGTCCAGAACATCATCCAGGAGTTCGCGGCCAAGGAGAAACTCTTCAAGGAAGCCCGCAACAATTACACTTACCATCAGATCAACAAGCTCAATGAGCTGGATCCGGACGCCAATGTCGTGGGCACCTTCCAGCAGGAATGGGACATCATCTATGACGACAGCGGCAAGCGGATCGAGCGCGTCACCTACGCGCCGCCCGACACCTTGAAAGGGCTGCTGGTAACCAAGGAAGACCTGGATGCCATGCGCAATATCCAGCCCTTTGTGCTGACCACCGACGAACTGCTGGAATACGACGTCAAGTATCTGGGTCACGTCAGAGTGGATGAGATCACGGCCTATGTTTTCTCCATCCGCCCCAAGGAAATCCTGAAAGGCCGGCTCTATTTTCAGGGGACCGTCTGGGTGGACGACCGCGACCTGCAAATCGTGAAATCGGAAGGGAAGAGCGTTCCGGAGACGAAAACGAAGAAGGGTGAGAACCTCTTCCCGCGTTTCACTACCTACCGCGAGCAAATCGACGGCAAGTACTGGTTCCCGACTTACACCATGGCGGATGACACGCTCTATTTTTCTTCCGGCGCCATACACGTCAAGCAGACGATCCGCTACACCGATTACAAGCAGTTCAAGTCGAAGGTGCGCATCCTCTCGACCGCGCCGGTCGACACAACGACCCCGCCCGGCCCGAAGTAAGCCGCCATATGCCCGGTCGTCTCTCACCCGGTCCGACCCTGTCGGACCGCCCCATCCCCCGGGGAGAAGGGCAGGGGTGAGGGATGGGCTCGGGCCGCCACATCTGGGCTCTCCTTCCTGATACAATTCTCCCTCATGAGGCCAACCGGATTGAGCTGGCGCGTGGTTTTGGTCCGGCCGCGGAACCCGTTGAACATTGGCGCTGCGGCACGCGCCATGGCCAACTTCGGATTTCAAGATTTGGTGGTTGTGGCTCCGCATCCGCCGGTATGGCAAGAGGCGCGCTCGGCAGTGGGTGCGGAGCACATCATCCGGGCTGCTCAGGCCGTGGCTGGCCTCCCGGACGCCATCGGGGCGGCAACTTTGGTGGTGGGGACCACCGCGGGCTCCCGCCGCAACCTCGACCGCGAACTGATCCCGATCGCTGGTTTGCCGGCCTGGCTTCAGGACCGCGCTCCGGCGCGCAGCCGCGCCGCGTTGCTATTTGGCTCAGAAAAGACAGGGCTTTCGAACGAGGCTTTGAGCTATTGCCATGCGCTGGTGCGCATCCCCACCTCACCCGACTGCCCTTCGATGAACCTGGGACAGGCGGTAGCCGTCTGCTGCTACGAGCTGGCCCGCGCCGGGGTCGTCTCCACGCGACCGCCGCGGGCGCGAGTCTTCCTCTCGGAGCCGGCGAATCTGCATTCGCTTGAACACTTGTTTGAGCGCATCGTGGGAGTGCTGGACCGCGCCGGTTACACTCAGCCCAAGACTCGGCAAGCCACGCTCATCAAGCTGCGCCGGGTGCTGCTGGACCTGGGGCTGACGAATAACGACGTGAGGATTCTCGGCGGCATCCTGGCGCAGATCGAGTGGAAGCTGGGAACCCGGGAGTCGGAAGTCAGAACGCTGAATGATGAATCATGAATGCTGAGTGCTGATCGCTGCAGGCTGAGTTCTGGATTATGAATTGCCCGATATCGCGGCCACTGTTCATCATTCATCATTCATCACTACTGTCCGGTCATTGGAGTGGTCAGTGGTCCAGCGTGTCCTTTTCTCGACGATTCACGCCATGCTGCTTCTTACCGCATCTAAACGTGTCTTGGCGGTTGGATCCGTGGCAAAGAATGCTTCAAGCTTCCCGCAGACATAGTCAGTACAATGTGCACAGTTCTCCAGCCCCTTCTGCCTCGCACATCTCCTAATAGCGCAGTTCTGGCACGCTGAAAATAGCCTTCCCTCTTCGGTCCGACAACCGTCGCAGTCGGTGATGTCTGCTGGCTCATAGTTCATCCCATACTGCTCTCTACACAGCCGGGCGATTTCAACTCTCCTTCTTGCCTGTTCTTCCTTGTTCTCCTCCCTTGTTGCCAAATAGATGGGGCAGGTTTGGCACACTAAGCCGCAGTAAGCCATCATTTCACTCACCTGTTTTCCTTTCTTCTGAAACGGATTATCAGCGCCCCCCCGGCTCTCCTTTATGCTGGCTCCCATAAGAACGCGGGCGGGGAAGGATAAGACCAGATCGCCAGCCGGCGCAACCGATCTCTGGCCTGCCAGACTGCCGCCCCGCTGGGCGGGAGCCCCGGGGGAGCCAGGCAGTAGCCCAGGGCGCGAGCCCTGAGAGAGACTGAAATGTGGATTTGGAGAAGCGAGGGATTATTCGCAACTCGCCATTCACAATTAAGAATTCAGAATTGCCTTTCGCTGAGTTGCAGGGGCAACCGGCCGCGTGAGCCGGCGGGTGGGGGCGGGTTCGTGCGGCTCGCCGCTCGGCTGCCAAAATGCGCATTTTGGGCGGGCTTTTTCGCCATTCGAGGGTTTCACGTTCCCACCGCGCACGAGGAGAACGTAAGCTAATCTCCTTGTTTGGGGGCCGGGAGAGGCAGCAGCAACCAAGGTAGGCTCCGGCCGGAGCCGTTCTGCTACTTGCCCGTGCGGTTCAGTCGAGAGTATTCTATCAGTCCCTTATAATGAGGGCTGGGCCACTCGGCCGGGGCCGAAGGGGTGAAGGACAGCGGGCCCGTCCGGTGCTGTCGAGAAGTACGCCTCACCGCTAAGGAGCAGAGTTTGCCGACTATACCGTTCACACGCGCCGCGCGCATGATTGCCCGGGGGACGTGGAGTTTCTGTATTGATCGCCCCCTGGTGGTTTCATTCGAGGTGACGCACTCCTGCACATGTAACTGCCAGCATTGTGACAAGGGCGGCATGAAACCCGAACCTCCCGGCTTGCTCCAGGCAGAGGACTATCGGCGGCTGCGCTCGGTGTTGAAGCCGATGGTTGTCCAGCTATCGGGGGGAGAGCCGCTGCTGCGCAAGGACATCGAGGAGATTGTCCGGGCGGTCAAAGAGCCGAATGGCCTGCCGTACACGATTCTGGTCACCAACGGCCGCCTGCTCACGGAAGAGAAGTACCTGACCTTACGCCGCCTGGGGGTGAATCAGTTCTCGATTTCCCTGGACTTTCCTGACGAGCGCCACGACGATTTCCGACGCTCACCCGGATTGTTCAAGCACCTCTCGGAGTTGGTGCCGAAGCTGGGACGTCACGGTTTTGGCGATGCGGTTCTGAACACGGCAATCACGCGGGGAAATCTGAAGACGCTGCGCGCCACTTACGAGAAGGCCAAGGAGTGGGGTGTGGCGATTTCCTACAGTGCCTACACGCCACTGCGCACCGGCAACATGGACCACTACATCAGCGCGCCGGAGGATCTGGAGCTGCTGCGGCGCACTATGGACGAGCTGGTGGAACTGAAGACGCAGAACGGCCAGATTGCTAATTCCCCCTGGACGCTTACCGGAACTCATGACTTCCTCAAACAGGGCAGCATTTCGGGCTGCCAGGCCGGGCGGCGATTCCTGGTGGTGACGCCCGAAGGCGGTCTGCGGCCCTGCTCGATGTTCGATCCCACCTATGCTTCGCAGAAGGAGATCATGGAAAAGTTCGTGGCCACCAATACTTGCGGGGGCTGCTACGTCTCCATCCGCGCTTACCTCGACGCTTCTTTCTGGACCCTCCTCAAAGACAACGTCAAGACTCGCGTCCTGGCCCGCAACGGGCGCGCGAACCAGTGCTGATGATGCGGTGAACGGCATTGGTCACTGCAAGCCAGCGGGCAGGACTCGAATTCCGTGATAGCTCGTTTCTCTCAAAACACAGTTTCTCGGGTACCCGAATCTCTGGGGCGGGAGCCGTGTGACAAATTGTCCCTGCCGCCTCTGCCCTTAGTCCCTAGTCCCTAGCACCTACCCCGAGCCCCCAACACCGAGAATCGCGCACCTGCCACCTACCGTTTTCCGTCTTCCCAATTCATAATTCAGCATTCAGAATTCACCATTCTCCCCAGCCCCTAGCCCCTAACACCCAGCCCCCGTTCTTCGTGTTTGAGGAATGGGTCGGAAAGGCGCCAGTTTTGGGCTTTTGGTCCCGCTCTGCGGGATCGCGGCCGCCGAAAAGACTTTGGACCCGAAACCGGGCTGGAGCGTTGCCTACGGGGGCAATGAGGTGTATATTACCGGTCGGCCCGAAGTCAAAACGGAAATTCCAGGTCATGTGGGTGTCGGTCCAACTCTACGGCCCTGTTTACTTGAGGTGGAAGTGCGGCAGGAGTATACTCCCGGAGGAAAGAGCTCTGTTCTTCTCTTCGTCTAAAGGTAGACCGATGGCCAAAGGAGGGCCTTGAAATGCAAACTAGGCCATTTCCGCGTTTCGGTCTTCGTCGGGCTCCGTTTGTACTCGCGACGTTGCTCGTCTTCGGCCTGATCCCGAAAGGGGGCTTCGCGCAGGCGCCTATCAGTCCTGGGGGGGGCGCGCAATCTGGCGGTCAGACGCACGCCCTTCCCTTGGCGCTGTTTCAATCTGCGCCCCCTATGGCGCAGGAAGCTCCCGCACTTCAAGCTCGACCTTACAAGCACCCAAAGCTCAGCACACCCTTGGCAGAACTCGCTCGTTCCTTGTCCCAACAGCGAGGGCCAATTCCCGAAGGGCAACGAATTGCTGCCCCGCCGGGCTTCTCGTTGACGGCCTTGCCGAAATCAGCCCGGGATGCGGTTCGCGCTCGCATGATGCGAATCAACAACAATGCAGAGGTCCAGGTCTACATCTTGGTGACTGAGGTCACGGAGCAGAACCTACGCGAGCTTCAAAACGCGGGTGTAAGAATCGAATTGCAGGACAAGCGGCAACGTATCGTGCAGGCCCGCATTCCTGTGACCCGTCTCGAAGAGGTGGGGGCGCTTCCCTTTGTCCGCTTCGTGAGGCTGCCGGACTACGGCATTCCAGGCACTGGCTCGGTCACAACCGAAGGCGACGCCACCCTCAATGCTAATTTGGTGCGTTCCATGCTCGGCGTGAACGGCACG